>JBGOYM010000268.1:0-2524 GCA_041479675.1 Candidatus Methanoperedens sp. | reverse complement strand
ATCTTCGTTGGCCAGTCAGTGATAAAATAGTGCTCTCCTATAGTTTTCCCGATGGAGTGTTCGGATTCTGTGGACAGGTCGTCCCCCCATTCTATCGTTTCACCGAAGTCACGGGCGATACTTATCGCTTCATCGTATGTGATGCGCTTGAAGGGCGTCTCGGGTATTGTGAGTTCTACCCCCAGCGTTTCAAGGTATTTTGTACCTTTTTCAGCAACGGTAGAGTATACATGTTTTATGAGGTTCTCAAGTATTACCATTACGTCCTCATTGTCAAGGTAACTTGCCTCAATGTCGATGGATGTCGCCTCGTTCAGGTGTTTTCTGGTATCATGCTCTTCAGCCCTGAATATCGGTCCGATCTCGAATACGCGGTCAAGTCCGCCTGACATCATCAACTGCTTAAAGAGCTGCGGGCTCTGGTTAAGAAAAGCTTCGCGTTCAAAATACGTTATCGGGAAAAGGGCGGTGCCGCCCTCTGTGGCAGTTGCGACTACTTTTGGCGTGGTTATTTCAATAAAACCTTCCATATCAAGGAATTCCCGGATACTTTTTTGCATCAGGTGCCTTATCCTGAATATGGCCTGCGTGCGCGGGCGCCTCACGTCCATGAACCTTGCGTCAAGCCTGGTATCAAGGTCTGCATCCACCTTGCCTGTGGTGTCCATTGGTAATGGCGAGTCGGCTTTTCCAAGTACGGTTACCTGAGTCGGGACAAGTTCATATCCGTTTGGAGCTTTTGCTTCCTTTTTCACAGTCCCTGTAACAGCCACGACCGATTCCCGGCTTAAGTTCCGCACAACTTCAAGTACGTTTTTATCTATTGCCTTTTTAAAAAGCGTTACCTGTACCAGGCCTTCCCTGTCCCTTACTACCAGGAAAGTAATACCGCCAAGGTCACGGATCTCATGCGCCCAGCCGCATATTGTGACACTTGTTCCGTTCATTTCAGAAGTTACCTGTGTAGAATAGTGAGTTCTTATCATGAATATCCGCCCCTTTCTACTGAGTAATCATATTAATAACCTGTGATTCCCAAATGTATTTAACTCATTAAAGAATTGAAGATAGGTTGTGGAGTCAAGATTATGGAATCAAAAGAAAGGACATTCTATTCGCTGATCATACTTTTCTTCGTCATCGGACTTGTAATAGGTTATATGATGCACCAGCCGGAAACTGAGATCAGGTATATAAATAACACAATAGAACCAAAAGAAGTACCAAAAGTTGTTGAAACGGTCGTAGAAGTGTCCCCCACATCCACATCCATATCCACAACCCCGACGCCAACATCCACCCCGGTGACTGATTTTGAAGTTAAGATCTTTGACCCGGAAAAAGATAAACCAGCACAGACCATAGAACTTATGAACTGGAAGGCAATGCCTGATGATGTTTCGATCCATCCAGGGCAGACCGTTTTGATAAAAGTAGTTAATTATCCTGCTCAGCAAGAGCCGCCGAAATTCATAATGGGCTCGTATGAAAAGATACTTGGCACATCAGGAATGATAGTTATAAAATTCAATAATAGAGGGACATATGATTTTACGGTGATCATCCCCAACAATGATCCGAGCATAAATCCCGTAACATACGCCAAGGGTTCGATAAAGATATATTAGGAAAAATATTTCAAAGCTCCAAGCGCATTAATTATCTGAGGCTCGTCAGGTATGAGAACATCTTGTTGAAGCACACCCCTAAGGGCAGCGACCAGCCCTTCATTTTTCACAGTTCCGCCTATCAGGACTATTGACCGTGACTGAGGTATCATATAAGAAATCCTGCGAGCAAATGCAAAATGCATTCCGGCTATCACTTCCTCTTTTGAATAACCTCCCACAAGCTGCGATATCATCTCTGAAAGTGCAAATACCCCGCAGGTGTGGTTAATATCAGGGATGCGATCTGCCATCGCATGCAATGAGCCAAGTTCATGCAGCTCGATCCTGAAATAATTTGCCACGAACTCAAGAAAAGCACCAGTCCCAGCGCTGCATTTGTCGTTTATTATAAAGTTGTTGCTCCTGAGATCGATAACCTTTGTATCCTGTCCCCCGATATCCACTATGACCTCTGCATTCGGGAAATAATGCCTGACACCATAAATTGCAGCAGTTAATTCTGTGAGCGATGCGCGGTGGGGAACTGAATTTCTGAAATAACCTGTAGAGACTATATTATCACCATCAATCCCTGCCACAAGCTCCTTCCAGTTGTGTGTTGAAGTTATACGGAATTTGATATCCCCATTTTCTATCCAGACCATTTTTGCAGCAGTACTTCCAACATCGAGCCCAATCATAAAACGACGCCCCTCAGGCATAGGGGTATGCTGAGTACCCCCGTTTTAATGATTAAACTTTCGCAAAGTTTAATCATAGTCTATCAAGCATCTCCCTGAAGGCTTCAAGCCGCAGTTTTATCTGCTGCGGGGTATTTCCAGGCAGGTCTCCCTGGATGGTCAGCATGGGATAATCAAGTTTTTCTCTCATGATTTCGTCCTCGAGCATATGAT
>JBGOYM010000267.1:0-2561 GCA_041479675.1 Candidatus Methanoperedens sp. | reverse complement strand
GTTTTGGTTTTATATTTTTAGTTAAATGCTACAAAAAAAGGTTGTTTGCTTGCGAAAATGAATTATTGTACAGATTCAGGTTAGAAGTTGCAGGTGGGAATTTGGAATCTGTTCAGGTACAGGACAGTGCATCTGGATATTAACGAAAAAAAGCAAGTTCAAGAGCTTATAAAAAGATTGGCATCGGAAGAACGTATAGGTATCGAAGAGGATGTGTATGAAGATGTTGTAATTGAGAACTATGGCATCCCTGTAGTTATTACAGACGTCCTTGTCAGGAAGCACAAAAGTACGGGCAGAAATATATACATAAACCATCCTGATTCCATACATAAAATAGAGCGGAAAAATACTGTTGCTGCGACTGCCAAAAGAGCTTAGAGAATCGTATCATATTGAGAAGGGGGCACAGGCTCTAATTACCCCGATAGGTGCGAAAAAAGCGATTGTAGAGTTCGAGTGACAGCTATAACTGAAAAACATCAAGCTGGCTGGATTACAATATCGACAGATGAATATGATTCCATGAAAGAAACCATAGAAGTTCTATCTGATGTTGATATTATGAAACAGCTTGAAGAAGGCAAAAAAGAAGGTACTAAAGTTAGAGACTTTGAAGAATTAGCCAAGGAACTTGGTATTTAAAACTCATCCTTGTGTTTTACAGCTTCTATGGTGACGGTTTGTTCTTTATAATCAATTGTATATAATATTCTAAATTTATTCTCATGAGCCAAGACGTGAGCGCTTCGCTTCCAGGCACGTCATCGAAAGTTCGGCAAAGCCGAATCCCTTCCGTTACGGCGCACCCCGAAATATCCGCGACGGTGATATCCCCGGTTATCAAATTTTTCAAATCGGTTAATTTATATGCAGGAAAAATCCTGGATGATTCCCGGTTGTATCGGGAAATAAAATAAGTTAAATCCTTTATCCACATGAACTCACTTATTCAAACCAATGACCAGAAAACTCAAGAAAATATTAAAGCCATCACTGCAGCATCGATAATAGAGTTTCTTCGACAATTGGCGGGAAAGAAAAAAGAGATAAAAAACATCTGTTCATACAGTACTCGCGTATCAAGGAACAAGAGAACAATAATCCTTGACTGCAAAAACTGCCACATTGGAGAGGCATCCATAACTGACATAAAATGCAGAGAAAACATCCTTGGTATACTCATATCAGAACCAGTGGCAGACAGGCTTGTGCTCTCGCATCTTTATGAACGGGACTACGAGATGGAAAACCTGGAATTCTTATATATGCTCGCACGATTCATCGACGGTATTAGGGTATATAAAAACGCAGAGCCTGCCATGGATTGCGGAAATGAACAGGCAAAGTGGGGTGAATGGCTCAGGTCTATTATCGACATGAGCGCTTCTGATCCTGTAAAAGCTTATATGGACATCAAGACGATGATCAAAAGATCGCAGGAAAATGGATCGGCGCCAGATGGTGAAAAATGTAAAGCTCATTTCATTTCGATGCTTGAAAAAATGTCCGGATGCGTTCCAGAACTTGGGGACAGGATCAATGGGGGTAAACCGGTGAATTATTATGAAACCTTAATGAAAACCCTTGTTCGGCCTGGATTCTCGTCATCCAGGATCTACACCGCCCCGCCTCCAAACACGGAATTCATAGAAGGATATGAAGTTCAAAGATCGGGGGGCAGGGTCATGCAGATAAGCCGCTATAAGCTCACGGACAGACCTGAAACCCTGTATTTTGCTATTCCAGTCGAGTATAACATGAGACCCAGAGAACTTGAGATCATCGAAGCTGTGAGGAAAAAACTCATGAAGCATAGACCCAGAGACCTCAATTTCTCGGATTCAGCTAATTCCAGGGAATACTTCAGGAGGCTGGGAAAGCAGATGATAATAGAGGAAGCGCAAAATATCGGTGTAAAACTTTCCCCGGATGAGATCAATACCTTCTCTGACATACTGGCAAAATACACCACTGGTCTTGGGATACTGGAGGATGTGCTGTCAGATGAACGTGTTACAGATGTTTATGTTAATTCCCCTGCGGATATCAATCCGATCCACATAGTTGTTGATGGGGAGGAATGCGTTTCCAACATTTACCTGTCGCAGGATGATATCGACTCAATGATAACGCGATTCAGGGCAATAAGCGGAAGACCATTCGGTGAGGCAAATCCAATACTTGACATGGACCTTTCCGAGTTCAAGACCCGCGTTTCTGTCATCGGCAACCCACTTGCTGCAGGAGGGCTTGCATACGCCTTCAGAAAGCACGCAAACAATCCCTGGACCCTCCCGAAGCTCATAAACATGGGGTCGATCACACCCCTTGCAGCAGGACTGTTAAGTTTTCTGATAGATGGTCAATCATCCATACTTGTGGCAGGCGGGGTAGGCGCAGGAAAAACTTCGCTACTTTCAGCAATGCTTCTTGAAATACCACAGAAATACAGGATCCTGACGATTGAAGATACACCGGAATTACCGATAGAGACGCTTCAGAGGGTTGGCTGGAAGATCCAGGGAATGCATACAAAATCGTCAGTTGGCGGCTCAGAT
>JBGOYM010000266.1:0-2587 GCA_041479675.1 Candidatus Methanoperedens sp. | reverse complement strand
ATTCTGGTTATTGAAACCCCCGCTATTCCGGCAGCTTTGGCAAGCGAGACTTTTTCCTGCCTGTATAGTCCCACTGCGATCTCTTTCTCATCATATTCCCGGAGCATATGGCGCAGTGCGTCACGAACAGCTTCGGCTATATTCCCATATAACCCTGCATCTATCAACCGCTTTATTTTTATTTCGAACTCGCCTTTTATTTCAACCGTAGTAGGCATCAGATCACTTGAATATTTATATATTTTTTCAAGTTAAATAGTTATCTTTTTCTCTCCCTCACACCTGGCATCCACATATCAGCGCCGGTTTCGCGGGCATGATCTCCAACAGGCGCAATGCGCGCCAGTATGCGCCGGGCGACCTCATGTTTTTCGCGCCCAGCCGGGGGGTATGAATATCATACACAAAGCTTATGTCTTACAAACAAGATATATCTTACCATGAGCGAAACGATCGATATGGTCACTATCTCATCAAAAGGTCAGATAGTGATACCCAAAAAAATAATGAAAATTCTCGGGCTGAAAGAACAGGATAAGCTTCTGGTTTTCAGTAAAGGGGAAAACCTGCTCTTGAAAAAAGTCAAACCTGAAATATTTGAAAAAAGTATAAGGGAAATTCTAACCCCCTTGCGCCAGAAAGCAGAAGCCAGAGGGCTGACTGAATCTGATGTGGAAAAAGAGATCGTATCGCACAGGGCACAAAAAGGTCGTAAATGATAAAATTCGTTTTAGATACCAACCTGAGGTTAAGAATGCCGCCATCTGATGAACTGAATTTTGACCGGACAGTTTTTTCTGGAGGAATAGACGTGTGAGGGTAACACTCAAGTTCGCCTACCTTGGCACAGAGTATTATGGCTACCAGATTCAGCACGGTGTCCCCACGATCGAAGGTAAGCTTCTTAAGGCGCTCAGGGATGCAGGCGCGCTCGAGAACCTCTCAAAAGCAAGATATTCCGCCGCAGGAAGAACTGACAGGGGTGTTCATGCCCTCGGTCAGGTGATCGCCTTTGATACAGAGAGCGCTGAAGCTGCAAAACCAGGAACAATCAACGGTGATCTTCACCAGATATGGATATATGCATGGGCGCAAGTGGGAAAGGATTTCAACGCCAGGATGTCTGCGGTTGAGAGGGAATACAGGTATGTGTTCTGGGGAAAAGGACTCGATATTGATAAAATGAAAGACGCAGCTTCTATATTCCCAGGAACGCATGATTTCAGGTATTTTGCAGATGAAGAGAGGGGAAAATCAACGCTCTGCGACATAAAGACGATATCTATCCGGAATGATGGCGACTGGTTCTATCTCGATATCGCGGGGAACAGGTTCATGCAGCACATGGTACGGAAGATCGCCGCCGCCCTGAAACTCATAGGAAAGGGCGAAAAAGATGGGGGATGGCTTGCGAAGATGCTTGACTGCTCAATAACCGATACGCTCCAGCCGATGGAAGCGAACGGACTCATTTTAATGAATGTAAATTATCCTGGCATTAAATGGAATATCGATAGTCATGCACGGAACAGGGCGCTTGAGGAGATCCATGAGCTTTTTGTCAGTCGCGAGACTGTTGTTAGGATCCTGGATGAGATAGAGAGAGGGATGCAATAGGAGACGGGCGCCTCTCATCAAGGCGAAACACCTTCATGATCAAAACCTCTGTGCTCGTGTTCCGAAAGGGTGCGGGATTTTCGATTTTTGGGGGATGGTTTGGAATTCATCAACCCAGGATGTGTGAGAACGGGCAATTGGTTTTATTCGTACACGGATGACGCGGGTTGAAAGGATTATCTCATATCCGTGCGCATCCGTGTCATCCGTGCAATCCGCGTTCTATCACACGATTTTTATCATGAAATATAACGCTGGCAGTGGATGATACTCATGGTAAATTTCAAAAGATTAAAATAACATGGGAACAAAGATTATCTGGTGCAGGTGACTTCGCAGGAAATGGTAAGCCATATGGGTAAGGCTTGCAGCGCACCTTTACAGTCGCCCCACGTTGAAGCCCTGCACCCCGAAGGATAATGGGAGATATTAGTTTATATTCCTATATAAAAACCACTATATACAGGCCTCGTAACATTTGTACGGGGTATACCGGTGACCTGCAGACTATGGGAAGTTCATGCTCGGAGAAAGGAATGACATATCTTTTTTTTCTAAAACAAGCCGCACATCTCAAATGTGATAGATAAATATATGTATCTAAAAAATTGTTATCCATTAAAGATTATAGTTTAGAGATTGTCGGAAAAGTGCCAAAAATAGAACTTTCCAAAACATTGCTGTAACTAAACCGATGCGCAGCGACTTGCCTATTTTAGACTGTTATTTCTAAAATCATAAAAACTGGGGTTTTCCGACAGTCTCGTTTACGTTTAATAAAAATTATCAAGAATATATGGAAAGTAAATATGAAACAGAGAATTATTGCAGTATTAATCCTTATAACCCACATTTCGCACATCCCTCTTAACATAAATACATTTTTTTATAATCCTCACCCATTAGTGCAAGTATCTTCTTTTGTATTTCGGTAAGATTTAAAATACCAACTATTTTTTCGACCTCGTTT
>JBGOYM010000265.1:0-2597 GCA_041479675.1 Candidatus Methanoperedens sp. | reverse complement strand
GCGGAAGACCCTGAATACGCAAAAGAAAAAAAACTGCCTCTGGATGTGGATTACTATGTCAATAAACAGATACTCCCACCAGTTGAGCGCATACTATCAGATTTCGGGATAACTGGGGAAATGTTAAGATGGATGGGGGAGAAGAAGGTGGCGACAGAAACAAAACAGAGACAATTATTCGAATTTTAGGAGAAAAACATTGAAGATCCACCCCAGATGCGCACCATGCCTGTTGTCAAGAGTCCAGTTCGAGGCTGAGCTCTCCACAAAAGACCTGGCAATGCAGAAGAAAGCTGTGCTTGCAGGGATCGAGGTTCTTCGCAAGTACCTTGTGGATGGCGCGCCTGCGACGCATTTGAGCACGAAGATACACAGGGAAGCGTACAGGGTATTGGGGGATATCGACCCATACAGGGAGAAGAAGCGGCAGAGCAATGAAACAGCGCAAAAGCTCCTGCCTTTTGTAAGGGATTTTATATCTGAAAAAGATTCTTTCAGGCGCGCTGTGCTTGTTTCAATCATAGGTAATTCGTTTGATTTTGGTGTGCTGGGTTTTGATGCTGATAAAGAGATCGGAAAGGAAATGATATTAAAGCAGATTCAGCATGGGCTTGATGTTGATGATTCGGATAAGATAAGATCGATGCTTGATAATGTGGTCTATCTTGCGGACAATTGCGGTGAGATAGTATTTGATACTCTTTTATTTGATGAGATAAAAAAACTCGGTGGCAAGATCACGCTTGTTGTGAGAGGCGCGCCGATATTGAATGATGTTACAATGAAAGAACTGAAGGAATTGGGCATCGACAAAAAAGTGGACAGGGTGCTTACAACTGGTTCGAATGCAATCGGTGTATGCCTGAAAGAAGCGCCGCCGGAGCTTGTGGACGCGCTGCGGGATGCGTCGCTCATAATCAGCAAGGGCATGGCGAATTATGAGACGATGTCTGAATATGATTTTAAGCCGATAGCATATCTTCTTAAGACAAAATGCGAGTCTGTGGCTGAAGCGATGGGACTTAAGAGGAATATGAGTGTGGCGAGGGTGGAAGGGTAATTTCGGGGAGAGAGACATAGAATATTTAAATGATTATTACATTACTAGCTTTAGTGAGTTATATGGATCTTACAGCAATAATCAGGAAGGGTGAAAAGCAGTTCGTGGCTCTGTGCCCTGAAGTTGATGTTGTAAGTCAGGGTTATACGATTGAGGATGCCTTAAAAAATCTCAAAGAAGCTGTAGAGGTCTATATAGATGAGATGGGGTTCCCGGAAGAGATAAAGCCTGAAGATACATTTATTGCTCATTTTGAGGTGTCGCTTCATGGGGAAACTGCCGGTACTATCAGGGCGTGAGGTCATTAAGATCCTTAAAAAGATAGGCTTTGAGCCTGTCAGGCAAAAGGGAAGTCATATCGTTCTTGTTAAAATGGTTTCGGAGTCAAAGAGGGCTGTTGTCGTTCCGAATCATAAAGAAATAGACCCGGGAACTTTGCTTGAAATTATCAGGCAGGCTGGTTTAAAGAGGGATGAGTTCGAGAGGCTACTGGACTAAAGGAAAGTTCCAGTGCCAACCATAGGATTATTGCTTTCGGATAACTGATAGTTTTTCTCAAATTTCGGTTTCCCCAACATGTCGTTGGACATCAACATGGTAAAGGAGTAAAATGGAAAGTGGCTACGAAATTCTCAGAAGGCGAAAGCCGATAGAATTATCGCGGTAGTCGGGGAACCTGTCGCGGGATGCTGATCTACATTTCCAGGCGGCCGATGCCCAGCTGCCACCACGAAAGACATGGTCAGAGCCACTTCCTTCCCATGCACTGCCATCTGTGGGTGCACCATTGTAGCTCTCGTGATATGTATCCTGCACCATTTCTGCAATGTTGCCATACATATCATATAATCCCCATGGATTGGGCTTCTTCTGGCCAACATCAAAAACTGGAAAATCACCAGCTTCTTTCGAATTTTCAAAATACCATGCATATTCACCAAGTTTTGACTCTTCATCGCCAAAGGAATATCGCGTTGTTGTTCCTGCACGCGCTGCATATTCCCATTCTGCCTCCGAAGGAAGTCGATATTTGTCCCCATCTTCTTTCTCATTAAGTTTCTTGATAAAGTCCTGAACATCGTTCCATGAAACCCATTTAACAGGGATGTTATCGCCTTCTGTACCCGGCATGATGTTTCCCATGACATCTCGCCACTGTTTCTGCGTAACCTCATATTTTCCCATGTAGAATGCATTTGATATTTTCACATGGTGGACTGGATCTTCACCACGATAGTTGTTCGAACCCATATCAAACTCCCCTGCTGGTATCAAAACGAATTCCATGTTGATGGAATTGGTGATGGTTGAACCACTATAACTTGGATCTGTCTTTATTGGTATGGGTGTTGAAGTTAGCGTCGCCGTCTGGATTGGAGTGATTGTTGGAGTGTAAGTTGATGTTTTGTAATCCCACATTTCGCACATCCCTCTTAACATAAATACATTTTTTTATAATCCTCACCCATTAGTGCAAGTATCTTCTTTTGTATTTCGGTAAGATTTAAAATACCAACTATTTTTTCGACCTCGTTTT
>JBGOYM010000264.1:0-2605 GCA_041479675.1 Candidatus Methanoperedens sp. | reverse complement strand
TTGAATATCAGGCAAGCCTGGTCTGCTGGTATCTCGCTTTTAATCCCTCAAGGTCGATCAGATCATTCAGGATATTTATCAGGAGCTCTGTCCCACGGCTTTGCACACGAGTGTCATCGCCACTTATTTCGAATGCCGGGTCATCGAGAGGTATTTTTATTCTCGTCACTGCGGTCCTGTGCTCCTTAAGGCGCGAATCTTTTGATTCCTTAACTGTCCTTGTTTTTTGTGCTTCGATCCCGAGAAGTTCAAGTTCACACTTGAAACACGGACGCATGAACAGGGAAGTCAGGATAAAGACAGCGACTTCCTGCTTTTCTGAAGGGTCTATATCTAACAGGTGTTCCTTCAGGATGCTGTATATGTCCCGGTTCAATTTGTTCTTTAAAACATATACTTTTGAGGGTGGAATTTCTATCTCCTCAAGATGCCCCAGATCAGAGAGAGCGCGTAGATAGCCCGTGAGTATCAGTCTGTGCTGGTCGTACCCGCTCTTCTTTAATTCCCGCGCTATCCGGCTTATGGACATTTGCTGGCGCGCCAGTATTTCTGTAAGAATGTTATAGAACTGAGACATTCTATACTTGATTTGGTAACAAACCGGATAAATGCTTTGGTTGGTAACTTTTAATATATCCTGCTTCATCTATCCGGTTTATCAGGTGCAAAGATAAAATGATCCAGAAAAGGACTTTTAATACCACTGTTGAGCTTGAGGAGTATTTCAGAGGTGAAAGGACAGAGTTTTCGTGTGAAGTTGACCTTTCAAATCTTTCGGATTTCGCGCGGAAGGTGCTTGAAGAAACACGAAAAATAAAATACGGGACAGTCATCACTTATTCTGAACTTTCGCGCAGGATCGGAAGCAGGGCAGTGCGGGCTGTGGGAAGTGCTCTGGGGCGCAATCCTTTCCCGATTATCATCCCATGCCACAGGGTTGTGGCTAAGAACGGTATCGGCGGCTACTCGTGCGGTGTGGATATGAAAATAAAACTGATAGAGCTTGAATGGAAGCATTTATCCAATAACCTTTAATAGCTCATAAATGAATTTTGAGCCGGGCCCCGATGGGGTAGTCCGGATATCCTTTGAGATTGCGGATCTTAAGACCTGGGTTCAAATCCCAGTCGGGGCGCCTGGTTTATTATTTATCTTTTGTATCTCTATATCGGAATATATAGACTTGCTGAAAGAATATAAAATCCAGATAAAAAAAATCATTGTAAAAGCGGTTAAATACCAGTAATCCAATCTAAGGACATCATTTTCATTGGAGGATTCATTGCAACCGGTTGTAAATATAGGCATAGTAGGACATGTTGACCACGGCAAGACCACGCTTGTCAGGGCACTATCCGGCGTATGGACTGACAGGCACAGCGAAGAAATAAAAAGAGGAATTTCTATCAGGCTCGGCTATGCCGACGTGGTGCTCAGGAAATGCCCGAAATGTCCCGAACCGGAAAGTTACACTGTTAAAGAAGTATGTGAAATATGCAGTGAGAAAACCGAAATATTGCGCCCAATATCATTTGTTGATTCGCCCGGCCATGAAACGCTCATGGCTACAATGCTGTCAGGCGCAGCACTCATGGATGGAGCGCTTCTTGTAATTGCGGCAAACGAACAGTGCCCACAACCCCAGACAAAAGAGCACCTCATGGCTCTGAATATAATCGGGATCAAGAATATTATTATCATTCAGAACAAGATAGACATCGTCACTCGCGAAAAAGTGCTTGAGAACTACAACCAGATAAAAGATTTCGTTAGGGGGACCGTTGCTGAGAACGCCCCCATCATACCGATCTCAGCCCAGCAGAACGCCAATATTGACCTTGTTATCGAAGCCATTGAAAAATACATACCTACACCTATTCACGAAATGGATAAACCTCCCCTGATGTTCGTGGCTCGCTCGTTCGACGTTAACAAGCCAGGGACAAAACCAGATAAACTTGTTGGCGGCGTTGTCGGAGGCTCATTAAACTGCGGACGCCTGCATTCAGGTGATGAGCTGGAACTTCGCCCCGGAAGAAAGGTCGAGGCTGGCGGGGTGGCCAAATGGGTGCCTATAAGGACAACCATTACAAAGATATTTGCAGGCAACTCTGAGGTGGAAGAAGCGTCTCCGGGCGGCCTTATCGGCATTGGTACAATGCTTGACCCCTCACTCACAAAGAGCGACGCTCTTGTAGGTCAGGTCGCGGGGCTTCCGGATTCCATACCCCCCACGATAGATGGTTTTATCATGGAAACAAAACTGCTTCCCCGCATGGTGGGAGTAAGCGACGAATCCAGGGTCGAGCCCATACGTTCCAACGAACCGCTGATGCTCAACATAGGGACTGCGACCACGATCGGCGTGGTGACGAGCGCACGGACAAACGACGCTGAGGTCAAGCTCAAAAGACCGGTATGCGCTCAGGTAGGTTCCTCTGTCGCTATCAGTCGGAGGGTAGGAGCGCGCTGGCGGCTCATAGGTTCAGGGATATTGAAAGAAATCTAAATGAAAAGAGAAGTGATAATTGATACTAACGGGTTGATGATCCCGGGGCAGTTCGGGATCGATATCTTTATGGAGTTGAAGCGATTGGGATTTGAT
>JBGOYM010000263.1:0-2614 GCA_041479675.1 Candidatus Methanoperedens sp. | reverse complement strand
GCCCGGGCTGCATGCCGTGCTACCGCACCCGGTTTGGCTCCCTTTTGTACCAATCCGATCACATCAGGGTTTTTAGCTACGATCATCCTTGCCAATGGTCCAACTTCCATTGCATTACCATCATACCGGGGAGCCTTAACAAAGGAGTAAGCATCCTTCTTGTTTAGATCGAATACTTGCTCACCATTATATGGATGCACAGGTTTCTTATCCTTGTACCAGGCGTGTTTCACTGATTCGGTGATCATATTTGTATTGACAGCATCAACCTTTATATTCGCAGGATTCAAACCAATAATGACGCCTGCGGGGAAGACGAGGTCCTTGCCGTCCGGATCTTTTGGAAAATCACCATAAGAAAGGTAGTTGTAGTGACCACCACCAACACCCATCTGTGCAAGAGGCCAGAGAGGTCCTGTTCCGAAAGCAACGACGTCGGGTATATAGACTTCTTCAATAAACTTTTTCTGCTCATCGAGCATGGTGCGGAATCGTGCCCACTGATTTAAATCGGGATAGGACGTCACACCTCCAACTACGATGTTCTGGTAGTGAGGCGTTCTTCCACCCCATATAGCGCCCATGTTTCTGGCCTTAGCATGCATCTTCAGCGCTTTAAGATAATGGCTTACCGCTGAGATTACGATATCCGGATCGTTAACACAAAATTCGTCCGGCTTGTAACGCGGGGTCAAAGGATACGTGTCTTTTGATTGGACCAGAGCAACAATTTTATCCTTAACAGCCAATAAGTCTTTGTCCTTACCCTTGTAATTGGCAACAGCCATGATATCTATGTAATCAAGCGCGCTAAGCTGATAGAAATGGAGTGGATGGTCGTATATGAATTCCGCAGCCATGACAAGGTTTCTAATGAGGTTTCCTCCCCAGGGTACCTTCGCGCCAAAAGCAGCGTCCAGGGCACGTGCAGAAGCTAACTGATGAACACTATAGCAAACGCCACAGAAACGACTTGTGATATAGGAGGCGTCCCGTGGATCTTTACCGGTAAGCATCGCTTCAAAACCACGAGCCATTGTGCCGCTGCTCCATGCATTCTTAACCTTCCCATTTTCGATCTCTACTTCAATCTTTAAATGTCCCTCAATCCTTGTAATGGGATCTACTGTAATTTTCTGAGCCATCTCTTTTCACCTCCTTTTAAGTGATTTTCTTTGGAGAGCCGGGTTTATGCGCAGCAAATATCTCTTTGGAAACTTCACTGTCTGCCGTGTAAAGAGGCGTCACCTTGTCATAAAAAACGGGTTCGCCACATGCCTGGCACACACCACTACAATCAAGACAGAAGCTTATGCCATCGTTCCATCTCCGCACTGTACAGTCAATATAAGAAACTGGCCCTTTGCATCCCTTTTCAAACATACACCAGTTTTTCTGCTTGGGATCATTCCAGTCTTTCAGGAATTCGCCGGCGTCAAAATGGGCGCGGCGCCTGCAATTATCATGCATCGATACCTCACCAAAATACATCGCAGGCCGTCCCTTTGAATCCAGTTCAGGTGGCTTTCCGGTAACAAGGACATAGAGAACTGTTCCTATCAAATGGTCAGGATGAACAGGACAGGTGGAAATATTGATGACAGGCTTGTTGATTCCTGCTTTTTTGAGAACGTCGCTGACGCTCATCCCCTTTGTTGGACAAGCTCTTGGTATACCTCCATAGGCAGAACATGCCCCAACTGCAAGCACTGCAGTTGAATTCTTCGCGGATTCTTCCAATCTCTTTCTGAAGGGCATCCCGCCTCCCATATGGAAACGGTCATCGGCTCCGGGTGTCGCTCCTTCCACGATTAATATGTAGCCTCCTTGCTTGACTGCGTCTTCGTAAGCTTTTTCAGCAACATATCCTGTTGCTGCCATGATGGTATGGTCATACCGGAGTGATATTTTATCGAGAATGATCGAGGCTGTGGGTGGAAACAACGACTGGGCAAAGGAAATGGTGCAACCAGCGCATGCTTGTCCTTCGATCCACACAACTGGTGGTTTGCCAGAGGTAGTTTTTTCTAATGCATGGACGATCCCGGACGTAAATTCAAATTCTGAAAGACCAAGTACTGCTGCTGTTGTAGCGCAATACTTAAGGAAATCACGTCTACTTACCCCGTGAAATTCCAATTCACGTTTAAGTTTTTCGCTAAGAACATCTCCTTCTTTCACGCTTTCCCTCCTTTTAAAGTGTGCATTTTTAGTGCAGGTTGTCCCTCCATTATCTGAGAACTCATCACCTCCTCCTCCTATGTCCTAAATCAATATATTCATTACTGTGGATTTAAAACTATCTCAATAGAAAACAAAAGTCAAGAAATATATGGAATATTTTATCTCTCAGTGCACAGTACATTATAGTGCAAGCGAGAGATGTTCAAACATCAGTATAAATCTGATTTTTCTGTAGGATTTTACCTTAGTTTCTTATCGGACTTTATCCTACAAACTTAAAATGGTTGAAGAGATTTTGTCTCTTTGGTAGAGTTCATTCAGTGACACAAATAACAGAAGAGACTTTTGAACAAATTCAACAAATCTTCAGGGGATCAGCGATTATTGATCTTCGAGATGTGACCTTCATAGACCCCTACGGCATGGTTGG
>JBGOYM010000262.1:0-2618 GCA_041479675.1 Candidatus Methanoperedens sp. | reverse complement strand
CTTTCAGTCATCGATGCTATTCAGGATGCATTAAGTGGAAAACCATTTATTCCAAATATAGCAGAATAAAAAAATGGAATTCAATTTCTGCAATAAAACTCAAATTTTATAGGATATTTGGGGCAGGTCTGAATAGTTACAAAATTGTTATTATAAGAAAGATGGGCGGGTTGGGGAGTGGGGGTTAGTGTGTTAAAAAAGATGTCCCGCCCATCGACACCTACCACAATTACATCATATATAAAACTTACTGATGTTTTTTGTTTTGCAGTTAATCGAAGATAAAAAAAACAAATGATGGGCCCGCGGAGATTCGAACTCCGGATCTCCGCCATGTCAAGGCGACGTCATAACCAGCTAGACCACGAGCCCGGTTCTTTCCTAAAGTGGATTATTGTTATTAAAGCTATCGATTGATGCCATGTTTTATTATTTTATACGCTAAACTGTTCGTTATGGTAACTATCAGTGCAAGGAAAAGACTTGAGTCTATAGAAAACGATGTTATTCCAGCCATGTTCGTGGGAGTGTTATCAAAGGACGATGCATGGCTGAAACATACACTTGAAGAAACCCTTCCCATGCTGGAAGCACGTGCACTTCGCCTGGCAGAGGAATGCAAAAAAGATGGAGAATGCCAGGGGGATGATACCCTGTGCGATGAAGCAAGGATTTCAATGATGTTCAAAGAAACCCGTAAAAAGCTTGAAAAGGAGAATATTACAAGGAAGTCTCGCTCAAGGTATCATCACTGAACCTGGTAAATTCAGTTAATCGAATTTTTTTTTCTCATAGCGCGCTTATTATCCATCTTATATATCCAATCATTTAGTACGTACTTTTCCAGAAGGATGGCTGCCAGTTCATTTTCGCTTTCTGTCAACTTACCTTGATAGGAACTTACACCGAGTGCGTTCTCAAAACCCTGCCTGAGTGAATTTTTTACAGCATCCATATCTATTATTCCTAATTCACGCAGTGTAACCATACCCTCTCTTGCAGAAGCCACAGGACGAAGGTTCTTCGTGGGGTTCTTAAGGACCTTATCCATCAGTTCAAAATCAAAATCAATCAGGAGACTGCCGTTGACCAGTACAGCGCCGTCAAACCGTCCCTGAGCATTCCCGGAGATCTTTTTGCCATGCGAATAGACTGCATTGCGGGCTGGTTCTATCTCGCCACCTGCGCCCAGTGATACGAGCGCGTTCACCACACCACCCAGGACTTTGCTGTATGCTTCCTGGATATCATGAGGTATAACCCCGTCATCCCTGCCTATCACGGAAAAGAGTATCTGTTCATCATCGCAGAAACCACACCCCCCTCCGAGGATCCGCCGTACTATCCCAATATCGCCTTCTCTGCAGAAATTAACATTGATCTCATCCTCAACGCACTGGTGGTATCCAAGATAAACAACAGGAGAGCGCACCCGCCAAAAAAGGATGGTTTCGGGAGACGAGCCTGCACCAACGTGACTGCCTATGGCTTCAAAAACTGCTGCGCTATAGAAGCCGTCAATCTTATCAAGGTCAAGGAAACGCCACATTATTATTGAGAAATAGCCTCGCTTTAAGTAACCCTCTGTCCAGTTTACTGGTCTTTAAAAGAACATACGCACATAAAATTATGATCATGAGCGATGCATTAATATTAAATAATTCTACGAATGCTTCAAAGAACGTAAATTCAGGCATCATAATATCTAATTAATTGTTATATAGTCATATATGTCTTTGCATTTCTTTCTTTGAGATTTATAGAATTTTCGGTAAAGTATTTCATCTAATATTTGCTGTCGCAGTTCATCTTCCTGAAAGTTCAGTTTTGATAAACGAATATGTTTGACAAAATCTTCAATATCAGTCTGGGTAGGTTGCGGAAATAATTTCAAAAGAAGTACAATATAACAGGTAGAAGAATAACACCCATTGCATGTGTTTTCCTTATCTTCGCAAAAGAAGATACCATTCCGACAGGTGTAGAGATCAAGAAGATCACAAGCCCAAACCAACCTGTGAACATTATGACCATAAGCGTCAGGAAAACCAAAACTGCAGAGCAAATCTTTGAATAGTCCATTTTCGACAGCAGACCTGATATCCTGTCCCCCAGGTAAATCGTGGCATAATAGGAGAGGATCGAAACATAAACTATAACGGCAAGCAGCAGGATTATGACTGACATATCCCATTCTTCAATATTGATAAGTTCATTGATCGCCACCATCGCTCCGCTCCTTGTCCTGTGAATGGTGTATAATGCAATAAGGCTGAAAATCGCGTTCGCTGTGTTTGCTCCACTTAAAGAGATTATGAACTCTTTTGAAGCGTCCTCGCTTTTATCCTCACGGACCAGAAGACGAGCGATTATGGTACCAACAGCAGACGATACTCCCGGAAGCCATGCAACGAACGACCCGGCAGCGCTTCCGAAAAGAATACTCCTGATGATCCTTTTTCCGGGAAGCGTGAACCTGCAGTTTTTTTGCTGCGGTGGGACTTCCGAGCGCGTCATCAGAGCAAGAACTAGCATCGAGGCGCCGAACAACCCAGAAAGAAGTGGAAGAAGTATTGATGGTTCGCCAAGTGTTACCAGGGGTGTCATCATATCGGTAT
>JBGOYM010000261.1:0-2634 GCA_041479675.1 Candidatus Methanoperedens sp. | reverse complement strand
TCTCTCCCGGGCTCATAATGGGTCAACATATTTCGCCTCTTGATAGCGTGGGCGCTTATGTCCCGGGCGGAAGGGCAACATATCCGAGTACAGCGCTAATGACAGTAATACCGGCAAAGATCGCAGGCGTGGAAAAGGTGGTGGTATGCACTCCACCAAAGCAGGACGGAAGTGTGAACCCGCTTACGCTTGCAGCCGCATCTATTGCAGGCGCAGACAGGGTGTTTCGCATCGGCGGGGTTCAGGCGATCGCTGCTATGGCTTACGGGACAAAGACCGTTCCGAAGGTCGATAAGATAGTGGGACCGGGCAATGTGTACGTTACCGCGGCAAAGATGGCATGCGGTACTGCTATTGATTTCCCTGCAGGACCCAGTGAGGTGCTAATCATTGCAGACAGCTCGGGG
Organism: Candidatus Methanoperedens sp.; assembly: GCA_041479675.1. Taxonomy (GTDB): domain Archaea; phylum Halobacteriota; class Methanosarcinia; order Methanosarcinales; family Methanoperedenaceae; genus Methanoperedens. The sequence continues at coordinate 2,227 of JBGOYM010000261.1, read as the reverse complement.
AGGGCGGATTATATCGCAGCTGACATGATCGCCCAGGCAGAGCACGACCCTGACGCGGTCTGCGTTCTTGTTACAACATCAGAGGAACTGGCAAAAAAAGTAAAACATAATTTGGGACTTCAATTGAAGACCTCTGCAAGGCTTGATATAATCAGGAAATCGCTTGATAATGCGGCGATCCTCACCGGCACTCTTGATGAATGTATCATGTTCTCAAACAGGTTCGCTCCTGAACATCTTGAGATAATGGCTGAAGTGAACATCCTGGGGAGGATTCGGCATGCAGGTTCGATATTTGTGGGAAATTACGCGCCCGTGGCAGCTGGAGACTACGCATCTGGCACGAACCATGTACTTCCAACCGCAGGATATGCCCGCGTTTTCTCAGGGCTGAACACAGACCATTTCGTGATAAAGTCGAGCGTGCAGATGATTGATAAGAAAGGGCTTGAAAGTTTAGGAGATACTATCATCGATCTTGCCGAGGCAGAGGGGCTCCCGGCGCATGCGAATGCTGTGAAGATCAGGAAGAAGTGAAATTTGACTATTCTGGATTAGGCTAATCTGGATTAGGCTAATTATAGTCTTCCGCATAACATCTGATAATAGATTATTAACCACAGAGTGCACAGAGGACACAGAGCAAAACCACAACTCTCTGTGCTCTCTGTGTCCTCTGTGGTTGATTATCTTGGTTTGGCTCATTTTAATAAAGCGTATGGAATTTTTTATATTGGTTATATTAAGTTTTGCGGATGACTATAATAGAACACGTCCAGATCTTTCAACTCAAACATAAGCACACCATTATCTTTTGCAAGTTCTATCGCCCCTCTTGTAAATCCTGCCTTTGAGATGAAAGCAAAATGCTCCTTTCTATTCTTGTTGAACCAGTTAACCTGCGGCGCCGTATCCAGCAAATGTTTGATAGCGTCGGCATCGCTCTTTCTTTTCTGCCATTTGCACTCACAGAAAAGTATATCCAGTGTATCGCTGTTCAATGCCACAATGTCAATCTCATTCAGCCTGTCCCACCAGCCGCCCCAATGGGAGAATTGTGCAGGCAGCTTGCCCGTTTTCCCCATTCCCTGAAGGAACTCCATTCCAATATGCTCAAAGGCGGAAGATGCATGATCTGGCATTGAATCCAAGATGTTGTCAAGCAGGTCTTTCGTATCCCTTAGTTCGATACGTGAGCGGTTGGGCAGCACGAACCTGAACCAGAAATTCAGGAAATTGTCTTCGATACTGTAAACACCCTTCCGAAAGCGCAGAGGGTCTTCGGTCACAGGAACCTGGCGCACCACAAAACCGATTTCCTGCAGCACATCCAGGTATCTTGTAACCTTTTTCCCTTCGATCCCCACGAAATTGGAAATCTCATTGAGCTTAGTATGTCCAAGTGCGATTGCTTTCAGTATGGAAAGATAGACATTGGGGTTTTTAAACTCCTGTGACAGCAGGAAGATGCTTTCCTGATAGAAAAACCCCTCTTTTTCAAGTATCTTCTTTTTTATGAACTCGCCCACGCTGCGCTCTTCTATCAATAACAGGTATTTCGCCACGCCGCCTGTGATGGAATATAACGTCACCCGTTCTTCGATGTCAAAATTTTTAAGGAACTTTGAAGCATGTTTGAAGTCAAAGGCTTTCAGGTGTATCTGTGATGTGCGCCTGCCGTATAGCGGGGAATCATAGTTCAGCACCTCTCGCAACATCATTCCCACATGAGAACCGCTCAAGATCAGGAACATCTTTGTCTTCGAGAAGGATGTATCCCAATATTTCTGGAGGATGGACAGGAAAGCGGGTGTGCTCTTGATGATATAGGTTATTTCATCTATGCCGATGACGAGCCTTTTATCCGCCGGAAGTATTTTTGTGAGGTAGCTGAAGAACTGGTCCCAGTTATTAAACCGCGTTTTGAGCAGGAAATCGTCATTCGTGTATTCATAAATCTGCTGTTTGAAACTTTCTATCTGCTGAGTCTCTGTCTGCTGGTCTGCGAGATAATATATGAAGTCATTTTTGTTTTTCCTGAATTCCTCGATCAGAGCGGTTTTTCCGATCCTGCGCCTGCCGTAGAGGACAACGAATCTGGATGCGTCTTTTGAGTATTCCTCTTCGAGGTGGTTTAGTTCTGATTCGCGGTTGATGAACATCGGTATTATGGTTGGATGGGATGATATTTAAATTTAACTAATCTGGATTAGACTAATTTGGAGTA
>JBGOYM010000260.1:0-2648 GCA_041479675.1 Candidatus Methanoperedens sp. | reverse complement strand
ATGCAGGTCTATGACGGAAAGACCACGGGAATGCACTGGCACATCCATAAACACGGTGCAAGGGACTATGCAGATGCAAAGAATAATGGAAAAATAGAAGTTGCTGTAGCTATCGGCGCAGATCCGTCGATCGTTTATTCGGCAACGGCTCCGCTTCCTGATAACGTCGACGAGATGATGTTCGCGGGATTCCTTCGAAAAAAGAACGTTGAGCTTGTAAAATGCGAAACTGTTGACCTTTTTGTTCCCGCACATGCTGAGATAATACTTGAAGGATACGTTGATTCAAAAGAGCGGCGCACGGAAGGTCCGTTCGGTGACCATACTGGTTATTATTCGCTTGCTGATGAGTTCCCCGTGTTCCATATAACCTGTATCACCCACCGCAAAAACCCGATATACAATGCTACTGTTGTCGGTATCCCGCCTATGGAAGATGCCTATCTGGGTAAAGCGACAGAGAGAATATTCCTCCCTCTCATGAAGGCACAGCTTCCCGAGATCGTGGACATCAACCTGCCAATCGAGGCTGTTTTCCATAACCTCTGCATCGTTTCGATCAAGAAGCGGTATCCTGGACATGCAAAAAAGGTAATGTTCGCATTATGGGGCATGGGGCAGATGATGTTCGCAAAGACCATCATCGTTCTGGACGACGATGTGAACGTGCAGGATATGAGGGAAGTATTGTGGGCGACCACCACACGCTACGACCCTGCAAAGGACGTGACGATATTAGACCGCGCACCGACCGATACACTTGACCACGCTTCACCTCTTTCCAACCTCGGTTCCAAGATGGGAATAGATGCCACGCGAAAAGGACCTGATGAGGGCTTTAACAGAAAATGGCCAGAGGCATTAAAAATGGAAGAAAGTGTAAAAAATCGGATAGAGGGACTCTGGAACGAACTCGGACTGCAATAGAGAATTATATTCTGATAAGCAAATGCTAAGAACCTGCTAGGTACGGTTCGAAGAGCCTTTCAATTACCTTTTTTATGGCATCAAACCCGCCATCAAGATATATCGCGCCTATCACGGCTTCAAGCGTTTCAGCGAGGATATAAGGTTCATCATAAGCTTTTTGCTTCATCTCACCTTTACCGAACCTTATAGAGGCCCCTAATCCAAGTTCGCGGCTTAAGGTCGCAAGTCCTTCTTCACGTTCAAGTTTCTTCTTTTTTGTAGTTATCTCATCCCTTGTAGTGCAGCGGTTTCTTGTTATCAACAGGTCTACCAGCACTGTTTTGAGCACAGCATCACCCAGGGTCCTGAAGATCTCCTGGTCTTCGCAATCTATATTTTGCTGCTTTTGCTCGTTGGCATAGGCTTTGCGGGTGAGGGCACGTTCTAATAGAGCTTTGTCTTTAAAGGAATAACCGAGGGATTCTTCGTAGATCATTTTTTCTCGATCTCGTTAATTATTTTACTATCTTTTAACGCCCCATAATATTCTGTGTATGCATACACAGATATATAGTTTATCAGATGTTGCTGCAAAGCAGATCCCGATGCATCCTCCAAAAGCTTTATCAATAAATCCATACCTTAAGGATAATCCCGTTTAAGATCATCGGTGATTTTTATATGACCCAAAAGACAAAAGGAAAGAAGAAGAGATTGGCAAAAGCGCAGAACCAGAACCAGCGCGTTCCGGCATGGGTAATTGTGAAGACCAAGAGGAAGGTCATGACCCATCCGCAGAGGCGCCATTGGAGACGCAGCACACTGGACGTTTAAGGTGAATGATATGGCAGATATTGAAAGAATATATACGATCCCCCTTAATGATGCAAGAAAGGTCCCGCGCTGGAAAAGAGCTGAAAGCGCAGCAAGGAAAGTACGGCAGTACCTTTCAAAGCATTTTAAGACAGACCTTAAAAAAGTAAAGATCGACAAGACGATCAATGAGAAGCTCTGGGAAAGGGGTTCCATGAAGCCACCATTGAAAGTTCGTGTTCGTGCTGTCAAATTCGAAGCTGGCGGCGTACAGGCAGAGCTAGCTGAGGAATGACCTGGAGGAATTTATAGTCGAGATTAAGAGAAGGTTAAATATTTCAGGAACCTCTGTGCTGGGGGTTTTTGGCACCTGCACAGAGAATTTTGTTTTTGTCCCGCCCGACATCTCTGATGAAACCCTGAAAGACCTTGTGGTTTCACTTGACGTGACAGGCGTTCGTATTTCAGTTGGCGGAAGCTCGGTAGTTGGATCACTTATTGGCGGTAACAGCAACGGTGTAGTGGCAGCGGGTTTCATACTGGAAAGGGAGATCCGAAAGATCAGAAAATACACCAGGGCAGCCAAACTGTCGGGAGGGCTGAACGCATCCGGAAACCTCATACTTTCGAATGATAATGCGGCGCTGGTGCATCCCGACCTCTCTGATAAAGCAGCAGGGTTGATACAGAAAGCGCTCGGCGTTGATGTCAGGAAAGGCACTATCGGAGGCCTGAAGACAGTGGGCATGGCAGGTATTGCAACTAACAAAGGTGTACTTGTGCATCCAAAGACCACAACGAACGAGATAGCGGTACTTGAAGAGCTTTTTAACCTGCCAGTGGACATAGGTACTGTGAATTTTGGTTCGCATCTTGTCGGATCCGGGATTTTAGCTAATAGTAAGGGGTATGTGGCAGGGGAAGAT
>JBGOYM010000259.1:0-2660 GCA_041479675.1 Candidatus Methanoperedens sp. | reverse complement strand
CTCAAGGGGATCGGGTGTACTGTCAGGTAAGGTATATTACTGGAAGATAAGGTATATTAGTCATTAAAGCACGAAAACATGAAGTGATACTATGGTGGAAAAGACAAAGATCAGACCGAAACTCAATGATCTAAAGATCGGAGATGTACTGCATGTCGGTACAGAAGAGAAAGAAATATTCAAAGTGACCAAACTCGGTGAGAACACCTATATTCTCGACCAGGGAGGGGATCTCAGGGAATACGGACGGGCTGTGATGGCAAAGAACATCTATGGTTTTGCCGAGAAATATAAAGCAGTTTACTGGATAACGAAAGACGAGAAATAATTTTCCAATCGGCGTTACACTTCAACTTTTAATATCGCGGTTTCGATCAGTTCCCGGGTTATCTCTGGTAATTTCCTGGCATACTTTTTAAGTTTTCTGGGTTTGCAGTTCTCAAGCGCGTACGCGAAGATTATTGGTATGCCAACTGTGGCGTCAAGGTACGGGATAATGTTGCCTTCTCCTGCTTTCGGTATTTTGCCCCATGACTTGCCTTCGTTGATGGTGGCACCTGACAGCCCGCCTGTGTCCGGACGGTCTACTGTCACCTGGATAACATAATTCTCACCAGGACATTCCATACCAAGGATCTGGGATATCATGGGCCCTGTCTGTTGCAGGAAATTCTTTGGCACGCCTCCTCCCACTTCAAGCGCTCCGCGCTCGATATTATTTATCATGCTGTGGTGCACTATCGCTGCGCTCTCAAGTGCGTCCATTGTGGGGCTCGGGTCAACGAAGTCTCCGGGGAAGAGCTCCTTGCAGTTCTTCTTCGCACACGCGATAAGGGGCAAATAACTTGTGCCCATCCCAACCGAGGAGTCGGCAAAAGCAGGAACGAACACCGGAACGTCATGTTTTGCTGCGGATGCGATGAATGATCGTTCAGGATTCTTTGAAGTCTCAAGCACTCCGTCACCCAGGACTTTATAATAATGCGCTGTCGAAAATTTCTCAGGGAATTTGTTTTGAAGAAGCGCTTTCTGGGTTAGCGTCTGGACTATCTTATCCTGAGCAATAAGCGTGCGTTCCATATCGATATAAACATCATATATCCTTACTACATCATTCTCTGCAAGTTCGTTATCATCCGCAGTATGATCGCCCTGGTGAACAGGCAGCCCGTATGCAAAATGCATATCATGGTATGTATTCGCACCTGTGGTGACGATCCAGTCGATAAAACCATTTTCTATCATCCTGGTGATGCCCCCGCCCATACCCACAGGCGTCATAGCTCCTGCCAGCGTCAGGCAAATAGTGGAGTTCTCATCTATCATGGTCTTGAAAAGATGGCAGGCTTCTGCAAGTCTTTTCGCGTTATACCCCATCCCGTCAAAGACATTATCGACCAAGTCTGTAATGGTCATGTTCTTATTGATAGAGATGGGCGAGATCGGGTTACCACCCCAGTAATCATGCTTCGTATGGCGCATACTAATTTGTCTCCGGATAATTAAAGCAAAACTATTTCTTTCAGATATCCGGCGAGCTATTTAAGAATTTGCAAATATTGCTTTAACAATCTTCAATATGATGGAGAAGCCCGCGGATACATTTAAATGCTACCTGGTAAGCTGGGATGAGACCTACAGACTGGCAAAAACTTTAGCACTTGAAAAAATCGGTGGACTTCCAGAATAAGGTGGCAGGAATCGATGAATGATGATACCATAAGCTATTTGTATGATTAAAAATCATATACTATTTGGCTAAAAAGAGCTTTGAGCAAAAATAAGCGGAGGTTAGAAAGATGATAAGTATCGAAGATATTCCCGCAGAGAAGAGGTGGGAGATTGCAGCTAAATCAGCCAGCGCCATGCCATTAATATATGACATGATTTTCAGGAAAGTCCTTGGAGAGAAATATGATGAGATCGAGAGGCATTTGGAGTTATTGGAACGATACTCTTCGGGCAGGAGTTCAGGTTCGACATCGTAGAAGAAACAAAAGATAGAGTAGTGGAGAAGGTGATTGAATGTCCCATGCTGAATAGGGCAAGAGAGATGGGTTTAGATCCAGAAACAGTTGCTCTCAAAGCGTGCATGACCTTCAATAAATCGGCTGTTGAGAACCTTAACCCTGAGTACACCCACCGATTAAATGCGAACATGTGCAGCGGCAGCCGATATTGTGAGATGGTCATCGAGCGCCAAATAAAGCCCGATCTTTAGAACAGTCTGGTTTGAGATAAAGCTGTAAAAAAAACGGACAAATCATCCTTTTATATTTCCAATCGGTCTTAGACCCACAACTTTATTGAGATCCCTGCCATCTCCATCTACTTTTAAAGTTCAGCTCCAATAACCTTCTTCTTTGCCGCAGTCCTCGACATGGTTCGACCTGAGCCGTGCACTGTGGAGCCAAAGGTCTCCTTCATAGCCTTCTCGGTACCAACGAGAAGATACGAACCTGTCTCCATCGAACCCCCAACAATTACTGGCTACTGAAAATCATGCAGCATTCTCCATACTTCCTTCGGCTTTGGGACAAAATTATCTCAGCCTCCTATCTTAACATCCAAATCCTCAAGATACCTGAGATAACACAGCCTTTTCAAATCATAATTGCATACTCTCAGAAAAGCTTCCTGTTTCCGTCTCACATTTAATT
>JBGOYM010000258.1:0-2663 GCA_041479675.1 Candidatus Methanoperedens sp. | reverse complement strand
CATGGGAATGAAGAACTCAGTATAGGGCTATTAAAGGAAATCCTGAAGCAGGTTAAAATCTCCAGAGAAGAATACGAAAAACTGAGGGGAGAAGTATAAGGCTATTTTTTTAAGAATCAAAATATATCATATGGAAAAATGCTCAAAAGCTATTAGAGAAAACAGGTAGTCTAATCAAGTGATAAATATGGGTGAAGAAAACATAAGGTTATTTGGCATCTCTGGCAGCCCCAGGAAAGCCTCAACTGATCACATCGTGAGAGAGGCGCTCCGCCATGCCGGAGAGATGTATTCAGCAGAAACAGAATATTTCTCTGCAATGGGGAAAAAGATAAACTTCTGCATCCACTGCGACTATTGCATTAAAAACAAAAAGGGCTGCGTACACAAAGACGATATGCAGTTCGTCTATGAAAAACTCAAATGGGCAGATGCCATCATAATCGGCACTCCTGTGTACCAGGGCATGGTAAGCGCCCAGACAAAAGCAATAATGGACCGGTGCAGGGCTATAGCAGCGCAGGACATTCACTTCATCAGGAACAAACCCGGTGCCGCACTTGCTGTCGGAGGTGACCGGATCGGAGGACAGGAACCGTCCATACAGGCGATACTTAATTTCTATATCATAAACGAAGCCCTTCCAGTTGGCGGCGGTTCATTTGGGGCGAACCTGGGCGGTGCGTTCTGGTCAAAGGACAGGGGCAGAGAGGGAGCGAAGGAGGATGAAGAAGGATTAAAAAGCATGCGCAAAACGGTTGATAGATTGATGAAAACGACTATAATGCTAAAAAATATTAAATAGATCTAATTATCATGACTCTTAAAATAGCATGGGGCATCACAGGCTGCGGCGACTACCTCAAGGAAAGTCTTGACATAATGAAAGAACTCACCAGAGTTCATGATCTTGAGGTTAAGGTCTTTCTCTCAGAGGCAGGAGAGATGGTTGTAAAATGGTACAAACTTTTCAAGGAACTAAAAACAAGTTTCCCAAAGACCTACAGTGAAAAATCCCCCAATGTCCCGTTCCTGGTCGGAGACCTGCAGCTTGGCAAATACGATTTTCTTATTATCATGCCTTCAACTTCCAACACGGTGGGAAAGATAGCAGCGGGAATATCAGATACCCTGCTCTCAAATGCAGCGGCGCAGGCTATGAAAGCTAAATTACCAGTCTACATTTTCCCCGCAGACCAGAAACGGGGTGAGATCACAACTGATCTTCCCAATGGAAAGAAACTAACGCTAACGATGCGGGATGTGGATATCGATGCCGTGGATAAACTGCGGAAAATGCCGAATATGATTGTTATGGGGCATCCGGATGAGTTGCGGGAGATCATAAAAAAGCACAAAGAGAAAAAAAACCGCAGATAAGCGTACTATTAACACTTTCGGTCAATATTATCTGAACGGCGCTGGGGTGCGACCCCCTTCCCAGCAACAACAACCAACAACTAAAAACCAATAGTTATGATTCTTTGGTAAATTTCAATTTTTAGATCTCAATGAGAATGGATGGTTAGAAGATGGGATGATGAAAGTTGTTTAGGAAAATATTTCAGCTCATAACACATAGGAGTATAATAGGGAATAATCCTGTATATTCTTGGGAATGCTATATACAGGGTTCGTACTTAAGTCCGGGGTTTGTGACTGAAGGCGAGGGGAGTTTTGTGCATCCGATGGAACATATAGAACCAAAATAAAAATCGTGGCGCTAGAAGTTTGGCACGGATGAAACTAATAATAGGATAGAGAAGGATTACCTTCTCCGAAACGATAGCGCCAAAATCATTCCAACACCAGCAAGAATTATCTCAAATCCTGGCGACTTTTCAGAATCTGAGCTGGATGCAATCTCTTTCCTTACTTTTATCGGCAGATTCAGTGTCTGATCTTCAGCCTTCTCTTTATCATCCCCGAAATAATAAATAATCCTGCCATTCACATTAAAGTCTCCGACCTGATTAGATCGTATCCTCACCTCAATATCTTTCCCATCGCCTGGTTCAAGCTGATAATTTGCTGTGAACTGTCCAGCAGCAGACTTGCTGAACTCGGATGATGTAACGCTCATTCCAGATGGAGGGATTATAATTACCTGCACATGCATCTTCGGCTTTGTGATAAGATTCACTGCCGAGAGCCGGAGCAGGATATCCTCACCCATGACAACATCTGTTTTCTCGCCATGAAGGCTGACGCTTGCGGATTTTGAATTTTGCCCGGTGTTTGTGCCTGAGCTGCCTCCATCCGATGATGGAACGACCTTGATCGAAACAGGCTCAGATTTCACTTCCTGGATATTGCCCTCGCTGTCAGCATAAGTGACAGTTGCAGGGTCAAGCATGAAGGCGCCGCTTTCTTTTGATTTGATGGTGTACTGGAGTTCTCTTGATTCACCGGCGCGGATGGAGGCGAATTTCTTCGGGTTCGGGAAGTCGCCGCCTGTGAGGTCAAAGCTGGGGTGGATTGAGTCCATTATTTCGATGGCTTTGACTTCTGAGGTGCCGGAGTTCTCAATAAGGACTTTGATCGTGGATTCCTGGAACTGGCGGAGGGAGTAAGGGGAGGCGGATTTAGTGATGGTGAGGGATGAGGATTTGGGGGGTGCGAGGGTTACGGTGGGTTCTGAAGAGGCATACTTTCTTACACGT
>JBGOYM010000257.1:0-2666 GCA_041479675.1 Candidatus Methanoperedens sp. | reverse complement strand
TTTTGGTTTGCTGAGTTTTTCTATCGCCTCTTTTGATAATTGAGAGACTGTCGTTTCTTTTAGTTCAAAATCTCTGAATATCGAAAGTTTCTCATCATCTGTGAGGAGGTTTTTCAATTCCTCTATCACCTCATCGTACCCTAAATTTCCTAATGCCCATGCAGCATATCCTCGCAAAGCAGTATCCTGCTCGCTAAGAAAAGAGCGAAGAGCTTTGAAGGCATACTTAACTAATTTCGGGTCAACCATAGCGATCTTTCCAATAGCCCATGTAACTTCCTTCCAGAGATTTTTCTGCTTCAAAAAAGAGAGTAAAGCCGGGCTGAATTCTCCCAGTAAATCAGGGTTGGCGCTTATTATTGCACCGGCGGCTTCAAGTGCGCCCCAGGCAGATGCACCGGGAGCGGCTGCACTCTGTAATAAATTGGACAAAAATTTACTGACGAGATCAGGTCGTCTCTCTCCGACTTTTTTGCATACCTCACCCAGCATATCAATGATTTGCCAGCGCAGATGTTCATCAGGAGTATAGAGCATGCGCTGTAATTCGTTCAACACCCGGGAATCTTCTTCTGCCAAAGCTATAATTTCTTCACGTTTATTTTCTAATGCATACTGACGCACTATCTCTTTAGAAAATTTTTCTGAGCGTAATTTGGTTTTGGTAATGGGAAGTAAGGTCTTTAATTTTTCCTTTACCTTCTGTTCTGTCGCTTCCTGAAACTGGCCAAAAAGTTTAACGAAAATGAGCACACCCCTTACATACCGCTCGTTGAAAATTTTATCAGGGACGGTTGAATGGGTAATGATATCGTAATTTCCAACAACGGCATCTGTATAATCGTCTCCATGTGAGAGAGAGAAAGCCAGGTACTCATCGTCATTGCAGGCGAATAATAACGCCTCGATAAAGGCAGCTCCCATGTTATGTCCTGTTACATCATAAGAATACACAGCTCCGCAATGCTCACAGGCGCCAAGAGGGAATTCGACTATTTTCCTTGATGGGAGCTCCTTCGGTTGTTCGATTTTATGGGAACAAAAAGGGCATCGTGGTTCCTCAGGTGAAGCTTTCATTGTGTCTCCTTTTGGTATTTACCCTGTTAGAGAAAGCCACCGACAAGGTCGGTGATAAAAATTTTTGAAAATCAGTGACAGTGGTTTAATGCCACTGTCACTGAAGACCCGTTAGAGGCTGAAGGTCTCTAACGGGGTTTACTCTATTATAACTGTATTCTTCGGTTTTCTTGTAGCCTATCTTTTTCACGCTATGTTAGTATTATTAAATGCAGAAATGTAGTAATTGGTTGTATAAATGGTCTCAAAATAGAATGGACATTCTTAGATCCATCGAAGTTTCTTATCCGTCATGCCCGCAGTTCGTAAGCGGGCATCCAGTGGTTTTCTGGATTCCCCGGTTAAGCCGGGGAATGACAACTATATGAATGTTGGCGTAATTATTATGAGACCATTAATAATTCTAAATCATCATAATCTGTGAAAGGAGGAGAACTGATGCCCATCTATGAATTTAAATGTCTTGGCTGCGGACATGTCTTTGAGCTTTTAAAATTGAAAAAGGAAGATGAAGGAACGGAAATGAAATGCCCGAAATGCAGTTCGCCGGAAGTGGAAAGAGTTTTAAGTTCAGTAAGCGTAATTACATCAAGTGGTGGGAAAAAGTCTAAACAAACTGTAAAGAGTTGCGGCAGCGGTTCCTGTACGTCATTTGAGATTCCAGGCCCTAAGAAATGATCCATTGCCCGAGGCTTACCATAGCAGGTCTTGGAGGAGATACTGGCAAAACTGCTGTTAGTGTAGGTCTATGCCGGGGCTTGCACAAAAAAGGGCATACAGTTATACCCTTTAAGAAAGGCCCTGATTATATTGATATGGGATGGCTGAGTCGTGGAGCAAACCATCCCTGCTATAACGTTGACCTTTTCTTAATGAGTAAAGATCAGGTACTTTCCTCCTTCAGTCTGAATACAAAGAATGCTGATATAGCTCTTATTGAAGGTAATCGAGGGCTCTATGATGGCATGGATTTGGAAGGAAGTGTGAGCACATCTGAAATAGCAAAGCTACTCCTATCCCCAGTTATCCTTGTTGTAGATTGCACAAAGGTTACTCGTACTGTAGCTGCCTTAGTGCTGGGGTGTCAGACACTTGACCCTGAAGTGGCAATTAAAGGTGTGATTCTCAATAGATTAGCTGGTCTCCGCCATGAATCGATTACTCAAAAAAGTATAGAAAAATATTGTAATCTGCCAGTAGTAGGGGTGATTCCCAAATTGAAAAATATTACCTTTCCAGGGAGACATCTTGGTCTTGTTCCACCCCAGGAACATCCCTTGGCTGAAGAGGCTATAGAAAAGGCTGCCGAGGTAATGGCCAGGTATTTGGATGTGGAGCAGTTATGGCAAATTGCCCGTCAGGCTCCACCCATCGAAGTTAGTTCAAGGTTCGAAAATCGCCCCTCACCCCCCTTTACTAAAGGGGGGATGGGGGGATTAATTAATATTGGTATCATTCGTGATTCTGCCTTCCAATTTTATTACCCGGAAAATTTAGATGCCTTAAAAAGAGCAGGTGCACGATTAATCGAATTCAGTGCATTAACCGGCAACCTGCCGCCTTCTCTGGATGCCCTCTATATCGGTGGT
>JBGOYM010000256.1:0-2695 GCA_041479675.1 Candidatus Methanoperedens sp. | reverse complement strand
TGAAGTTGCGGAATTCGTTGAATTCCTATATCAAAAACATGAAGAGTATATTCTGAAAAAAGGAATTCAGAAGATGGTCTCTAATTCAAAATCTTTTGAGTTTTGAACAAAGGCGAAATCATTCTCATTCTGATAAACGCCTGAGTATCCCTCTCGCACTTCCTCCCCCAACCTAAAAAACAGAAGCTGTAGAACTCGTGCATTTTTCTTGAGCTTAAAACCGTTTTCATTAAAAATAACAAGCAGGCTCTCACTCCTTCCGCTGTAACCCGCATCCCATACCGCTGTCTCAACTGTTACGCCGCACCGCAGCAGGCTTGAACGAGGTTTTGCGATGGCTGCGATGTTTTTCGGGATATTAACTATCTCGTTGAACACTATCTTGTAGCTGCCTTTTGGTAAGTGAACCCACCCTTCATAATCAAAGTCCATTTTATTTGTATGAGCAAGTTTTCGCTCAGCGTTATCGAATGCAATAGCGCCTGAGCCATCATGAACCTCGACACGGGCAAGCGTCAGTTCGATGCCGTTGGGCTGTATCTGTATATCCGGATCGATCATTTGTTCGACAAGCGGCGGCTTTTTATTCACAAGAGAAACAAGTTCTTCATGGGAAAGCATGAGAGCACAATTGGAGGATGGCTTGATAAATATTCCTGAGGTATCCTTAAATGATATCAGGAACAATTACAGGAATATGATCCATATCCTTGAAAATATCGATAAGTGGACGTGTGAATACAAGAAATGCGGGGCACGATGCTGCACTCCGGGTATCCAGCTGACTATAGCTGATATTAAAAGGATAAGCTCGCTTGGTTATTCCCTTGACGAGTTCATGGAGTTCGATGAGACCGAAAAGGTCTTCAGGATAAAAGGGGTTGATGGGAGATGTTATTTCCGTGGCAAAAAACTTGAATGCATGATACGTGATAACGAACCTATTGTTTGCCGCCTGCTGCCTTTTAAGATAACCGAGGTCTCGTATTCAGACGAACCAATAATGAGCCTTAAACCAGTGGTGGACTGCCCGGGCGAAGGTCACGGGAAAAAAATAGATAAAAAGAAGATCGAGGCTGATGCGACCCTGTTCCTCCATGAGAATCAGAAGTTTATCAGGGACATTAAGAAAAAGGGCAAAAAAGGGGTTCTTGAGGCACTTTAATCAAATGATTCGCGCTGGTCAAGGATATAGTTGATTATTCCGATACAGGAAGATGCAAGGTATGCCCTGCTTCCTATTGAGACTTTTTTTCCGTACCTGAGTATGAACTCCTCGTCCTTCTTCGGAAGCCCCACCTGGTCACCCAGCACGAAGACGGGGTTTTCACCGAGGTCGATCGTCCTTATACTCTCACCTGATTCTTCCAGCACAAATATGTTACTTTTATCTTTCACAAGCTGTTGCAGGCTGTTCTTTCTGACATGAACGCCTGGGTGGCTCTTTCCAGAAAGGGCGTTCCTGATCAGGTCTTCCCAGGTGCGCTCATCGACATGCACGTCCCGAAGCGTTGTCCCTTCAACAACAAGTTCCTTCGGGGGCGCCGGAGGCCCTCCAAGAATGGCATGAAAGGTAACATCCCTCCTGATGGCATGCGACATGAAAATCGCCATCAATATACACTGGTAAACCACATCCAGCCTTCCCGCGTCCTTGAGGGTGTCAAAACGGGCGTCTGTTCTTCCTGTCCTGGAGTAGAGAATGAATTCTCGCATGAGCATTATTGATGGGGTAGCCTGTTTAAGTATGTTACTGGCAATTTCAGCAGCAAAGCTTTTATTAAGTGTATCCAATTAGAAAGTCGAAATTATATGTTAGACATTGCAATCCCCAAAGGCAGCCTTGAAGAGCAGACACTTCTCCTTTTCAAGCAGGCTGACCTTGAGATAAAAAAAACAGACCGTGAATACAACCCCACGGTAAAGGATCCGAGGATAAAGAAAGTAAAGATACTGCGTCCTCAGGAGATACCCAAATACGTGGAAGAAGGTTACTTTGACCTGGGGATATCAGGCAAGGACTGGGTGATGGAATCAGGTTCTGATGTCGTCGAAGTCTCGGATATGATATACAGCAAACAGGGAGAAGGAACAGTAAAGATAGTAGTAGCTGTGCCAAACGAACAGCCTGTGAAGACCGCTAAGGACATTAAACCCGGAAGCAGGGTCTCTACAGAATACCCGAAACTCACAAAAAAGTTCTTTGATAATCTTGGTATACCTGTTGATATACGCTACTCATACGGCGCTACGGAAGCAAAGGTGCCTGAACTTGTAGATGTAATAGTTGATCTGACCGAGACCGGCTCCACTTTGCGCAAGAACGGATTAAAAATAGTGGATATAATACTTGAATCCACCACAAAGCTTATCGCGAACAAGAAAAGCTGGAAAGATCCTGTAAAAAGGAAAGAAATAGATGAGATAAAGATCCTCCTGCAGGCTGTGCTTGAGGCGCGCGGAAAGGTGTATATCGTGATGAACGTGCCAGAGGACAGACTGGATGATGTGGTGAACGATCTTCCTGCCATGAAAAGACCCACTGTGTCAAAGCTGTACAAATCAGATTATTATGCAGTGGAGACCGTGGTGAGCAAGAGTGAGATAAACACGCTCATACCCAAGCTCAAGGCACTTGGGGCGGAAGATATACTTGAGATGGATATTACGAAGATAGTGCATTGAAAGAATACTT
>JBGOYM010000255.1:0-2706 GCA_041479675.1 Candidatus Methanoperedens sp. | reverse complement strand
GCTTCCGAAGGGATAAAGACCTATGCCATAAAAGGTGAGAACGAGAAGCAGTACTATGAATGCCTGGAAGAGGCGCTCAAGATAAAACCACATATCACCCTTGATGACGGCGCCGACACAATAGCGATTGTCCACTCAAAGCACCCGGAACTCATCAAAGACATTTTGGGTGGGTGCGAAGAGACCACAACCGGAGTCATAAGGCTTCGAGCAATGGCAGCCGAGGGTGCACTCAAATACCCTGTCGTTGCGGTGAACGATGCAGAGACAAAGATGATGTTTGATAACCGCTACGGCACAGGACAGAGCACTTTACACGGCATATTGAACGCCACAAACATCCTGTTCGCTGGAAAGACAGTCGTTGTGGCAGGTTACGGATGGTGCGGGCGCGGTGTAGCTTCCCGGTCACGGGGGCTTGGCGGCAATGTTATTGTTGTCGAAGTTGAGCCGCGAAAAGCGCTTGAAGCTGTGATGGACGGCTTCAGGGTAATGCCAATGAAAGAAGCAGCAAAGGTCGGTGACCTTTTCATAACAGTTACTGGCGACATTTCTGTCATACGCGAGGAACATTTCAAGGTAATGAAAGACCAGGCAATAGTGTGCAATTCAGGGCACTTCAACGTGGAGATAGATATCCCGGCGCTCACTAAGATGTCAAATAAGGTCAACCAGATAAAGAACGACGTTCAGGAGTTCGTCATTAAAGATGGACGAAGGATCTACATTCTTGCAGAAGGAAGGCTTGTGAACCTTGCCAGTGCCTTTGGTCACCCGCCAGAGGTCATGGATATGAGCTTTGCTAACCAGGCGCTGGCTGTAAAGTACATTGCGGAAAAAGGTAAGACTCTTGAGAACAAAGTTTACAGGGTTCCGGTGGATATCGATAACAGGGTCGCAAGACTCAAACTCGAAGCCATGGGCATCCAGATAGAAACACTCACAAAAGAGCAGGAAAAATACCTGCATTCCTGGGAAATGGGAACATAATGCAGCTTCAAGTTAAGGCAGTTGAGAATTATTTAACCGGTTTGTACGGAAAGTCAAAGGTAACTGGCATCAGCGAACTCGGAGGTATGCCTGTCGAGGTCGATGAGGGAATAAAAGGGTTCGGCTACGGAAAGCCCTACCTCATAGATTTCGAGGCAGGAGGGGAAAAACGATCCGTTGTGCTCTCATCCATGCGAGTGCAGAAGGGCTTCGGGCACGACCATTTTTCTGACAGGGCGCAGATATTGATATGGCAGAATTCGGTGTTTAATAACCTGCCTGGACACGTGAAGTCGCTGGATGTAGGATATTTTACCCGGAAAGGCGAGCTTTTTTCAGCAGGAAAGGCTGATGAGTACTTTATTTTGATGGAAAAGATCGAAGGAAAGGAGTACTTCCTTGACCTTGAGAGGATTAAAAAGGACGGCGAACTAACGCCGGTTGATATTGAACGAACTGAAGCGCTTTCCACCTATCTTGCAGAGATACATGCGAACAGGCATGACGATCGCGAACTGTACCTTCGCAAGCTCAGGGATATCGTGGGGCACGGGGAATGCATAATGGGATTGACCGACAGCTACCCGGACGATCTTGATTTCGTGACATGGGGCGACCTATGCGAGATAGAGAAAAAATGCGCGGACTGGCGATATAAGATAAAAGGACGTACTCACCGCCTGTGCATGACCCACGGCGATTTCCACCCATGGAACATCATGTTCCGGGATGGTGTGGATTTTACTGTGCTTGACCGCAGCCGGGGAGAATGGGGCGAAGCGGCAGATGACGTTTCTTCCATAACGATGAATTACCTGTTCTACTCATTGCAAAAATACGGGGAGCTTGCAGGACCGTTCCAGGAGATGTATGAACTCTTCTTTGACAATTACCTTGAAAGAACAGGTGACAGGGAACTGCTTGAAGTAATACAACCATTCTATGTGTTCAGAAGTCTCGTGGTAGCCAGTCCGATATGGTATCCGAACCTTGACCCTGGCGTGAGGACAAAAATTTTTAATTTTATCAATAATATCCTGGACAGTGAAGTATTCGATTACCAGGACGTTAATTCGTATCTATAGAGGAAAAATGGCTTTTGCAGTATGGTTCACGGGTCTTCCGGGAAGCGGGAAAACAGTTGTTACTGCGCGCACATCTGCTCTACTTGAGAATGAAGGCATAAAGGTAAAGATACTACAGCTTGATGAGATACGGCGCGTCCTTACTCCGAACCCCAGGTACACGGATGAAGAGAGGGACATCGTATATGCTTCGCTTGCTTATATGGCAAAACTGCTGACAGAGTGCGGCGTCAATGTCTTCATCGATGCAACCGCTAACAAGAGGAGATACCGGGACGCAGCACGCAGCATTATCCCGCATTTTGCCGAGGTTTACGTAAGGTGCCCGCTTGAGGTGTGCATGGAGCGCGAAGCCCACAGGAAGGCTGTATTTTCGCCAAAGGGCATCTACAAAAAATCAACGCAAAATGGCGCTAATGTGCCGGGAGTCAATGTTCCATATGAGGAACCGCTCAACCCTGAAATAGTAGTAGATAGCTATAATATGAGGCCTTATGAGAGCGCAAAAACAGCAGCTGATGCGATCATAGCACGGTTTGGAGTTGGGCATGGAAATTGAAACGCTTATCGATATCGGAACTGAGATCAGGAATGTAATTCGCTCCTTTATACATGATAACGCGGATTATGC
>JBGOYM010000254.1:0-2739 GCA_041479675.1 Candidatus Methanoperedens sp. | reverse complement strand
GCATAAGGGTGTCGATATCCTTTTCCTCGATGAGCGCTGAAAATATGCCTGTCTTCAGGGCAGAACCAATAAGTACGAGCTTATTTGCATCATCTATCGCCCTGTCAAAATCAAGTTCTACTATAGTGGACATAATACCATCCCTAAATGATCCGCAAGATAATTAAGATTTTGAAAATATACAGGATTTATTACACTGGTAAATAAATAAGGAATTAATGTCCTTATCAGATATAATAATCAAAAAGATCCAGCAGAAAGGCCCCATCTCTTTTCGCGACTTCATGGAGATGGCGCTCTATTACCCCGGGCTTGGATACTATACTTCAGAGAGAAACAAGATAGGAAAAAAAGGTGACTACTACACAAGCCCTAACCTGACACCTGCCTTTGGTGAGATGCTGGGAAGGCAGCTTGAAGAAATGTGTCACATCATCGGAGAAAAAAAGTTCACTGTTGTGGAGATGGGAGCAGGCACAGGACTTCTGTCATTGGATGTTATTGAATATCTTAAAAAAAATCCTGAAATTTTCCGCGACCTTGATTACTGCATCGTCGAAAAAAGCCCGGCTCTGCGAAATGTTCAGCAAGAGAGGCTGGGTGATAACGTCAGGTGGTGCAATTCCCTGAATGAACTTTCAGGAATGACCGGATGCGTTTTCTCCAACGAGCTGGTGGATGCATTCCCGGTTCATCAGGTGGTCATGGAAGAAGACCTCATGGAAGTATTCGTGGATCATGAGAACGGTTTTATAGAGACACTGAATCCAGCTTCAGATGAACTCAACTATTACTTCGCAGAACTTGATGTTGTCCTGCCTCGTGGGTTCAGGGCAGAGGTAAACCTTGACGCTTTAAATTGGATACATGAACTTGGCACGATGCTTAAAAAGGGATTTGTCATCACGATAGATTACGGATATCCATCATCAGAATTATACCAGGATTACAGGAACAGGGGTACTCTCATGTGTTATCACAGGCATACTGCCAGCGAAGACCCGTATGAACATGTGGGAGAACAGGATATCACATCGCACGTAAATTTCTCGGCGCTATCTCGCTGGGGCAGAAAGAACGGACTTGAGCTGTGCGGTTTCACCGATCAGGCTCATTTTTTGATGGGGCTGGGGATTGATGAATACCTGAAAAGAGCGCAAGAAAAAGATCCTGTGAACTACTGGAAAAAAATGCTACCCATAAAAACGCTTTTGATGGAGATGGGAGAAACTTTTAAGATCCTGATACAAAAAAAAGGAGTGGAATGCAACAACGGGCTTTCATGCATGAAGTTACATAGCCGCTGGAAAAAGGAATCGCTTCATAGTTGATCAACCACAGAGTACACAGAGAGCACAGAGCGGCGCCGCTTTTCTCTGTGTCCTCAGTGCCCTCTGTGGTTTTTCAAACCAGAAGATAATAAAAAGTCTCAAAAACCTTTAATTATCTTGCACCTAATAATTGGAAATAATGGTGGATGAAAAAATAGTGGATAAAAAGATCTCTGAGATCATCGAACTATTGAGAAAAGAAAAACCAGATGTGGGTATTGCACTTACGCACTCAACTCCACTTGAACTTCTCATTGCCACTATACTCTCGGCACAGTGCACTGACAGGCGTGTGAACGAAGTCACAAAAAAACTTTTCAAAAAATACAGGTCGACGCATGATTATATTGCAGCTTCTCAGGAAGAACTGGAGAAGGAAATATACTCAACTGGTTTCTACAGAAACAAGGCAAAGAACATAAAAAAATTGTGCGAGATACTTGTTAAAAATTTCAACGGAAAAGTACCTGATACCATGGAAGACCTTCTCACACTGCCAGGCGTGGCAAGAAAAACTGCGAACATAGTGCTGTCGGGCGCATTCGGAAAACTTGAAGGGATTGCGGTCGACACGCATGTCAAAAGACTTTCTTTTAGACTTGGACTCACTGATAAAATAGATCAGGATAAGATAGAAAAAGACCTCATGAAACTTGTCCCGAAAAATTCATGGGATATTTTCTCATTACTTTTGATACATCATGGACGAAACATATGCAATGCAAGAAAGCCTGCATGCGGCAAATGTGTCTTGAACAGGTTGTGCCCGTTGGCATTTTCGTTTGGGTGAGATATGACTCTTGATAATTATAAGAGATTAAGGGATTTCTCAAGATCGCCTGAGCCTGAAGGTAGCGATAAAAAGAGCGATGATAAAATATTTGTTGTTCATGAGCACAACGCTTCGCACCTGCATTATGACCTGCGACTTTCGATCGGAGGTGTGCTGCGGTCATGGGCAGTCCCAAAAGAGCCGCCTGAAAAGGAAGGCATAAAGCGCCTTGCGATCCAGACCGAAGACCATCCGCTTGAATATGCGGATTTTGAAGGGACCATTCCCGAAGGTATGTACGGCGCAGGCACTGTGCGCATCTGGGATAAAGGAGAGTTCAGCATTGAAGAAGAGAAGGACGGACGTCTGCTCTTTGAACTGAAAGGGAGAAGGCTCTCAGGAAGGTATGCACTTATAAAAACGAAATTCAAAGGAAAAGAATCCTGGCTTTTTTTCAAGAGGAGATAAAATGCTCATCACGACAGGCGGCTCATCTGGCTTTGGGACAAAAATATTAAGTTTGGCCCCCCTTTAACGACTCCTCTTCTTAAGTTCACAAATGAAAACTATGATAGAATCGATTTAGTGGCAGGAGATCCTGCTTATGTTTCAAGATTAAATTGCACTACTGTTTCT
>JBGOYM010000253.1:0-2740 GCA_041479675.1 Candidatus Methanoperedens sp. | reverse complement strand
GCGGATTCCCCACCACAGCATCCCACCCCGGATTCTCCTTTGGCGCGCCGCTCTCGAAGAAAATCTCCGGGAACTCAAGCTCCCAGTGGAAGAAGGATTTCTCCTGCGCTATCTTCTCCGCTCCCGCGAACCAGTCTCTGTTCGTCTTCCTGCGCCATTCGTTTTCATCCCCCATGATAGACCAGAAAAGGTCGTAATAAACATTAGCCGAGTCCTTATTTTGCGTTGGCGCGACCTCATTCCCGAAATACACTGCCGTATATATATTCCCAAGCGCCTTTGCCTTGCGGTACTCAGGCAATTGCTTGAACTCCTCGAACACCCTCTCTTTTCTCTTGATATCCTCAACTCGCTCATCCTTGATCTTCTCAAGCTCGGCAATCTTGCCGATGAGATGCGTTATGAAGAGCGGTGAAATAAAAGAAGGCAGCGTGGTCTGGTCTTTATCCTTCTTCTTAGTGCCAGGATAATTCTTTAAATCCGAAAGTCGCGCCCCTATCAGGCTGTTCCCCTGCTTCAATCTGTGGTCTAAGAACGAGAGAGGCTTTTCCTTACTTATCGTGGTCAGCCAGAGGCTCACCTTCGCTAACTCTACTGCCAGCTCGTTCAGGTCAACGCCATAGATGCAGTGCGACACAACTTCGCGGCGTGCCCAGTCGGGCGTGAGATGCGCCTCTTCCGAGAGCCTTCCAGCCTCGATGTCCTTCTGCGCCGCTACAAGCATTTTGCCAGCCAGGAATTCTATCGAGCCCACAAGGAAATGACCGCTCCCCATCGCTGGGTCAAGCACCTTCACCGAAAGAGTGGCCTCTATGAAGCTCTTTTTATTTTCTTCTGCCTCCTTCCATTTCTCATCAACCACAGGTCCGACCGTGTTTTTAACGATATAATTCACGATATAGTCGGGCGTGTAATACGAGCCCGTGGCTTTCCTATCGCCCTTATCCGTGGCAAGGTAAATCTGACCTTTCTTCACCCTATCGAACTCATCAAAATCCGAAAAGACTTTCTTTTGCTTTCGGTCTTTATTGTAATCCTCAAGCTTTACCCATTCCCCTCCATTTACAACCTTATCCTCATCAGCCACCCGCAGCTTGTACTCAAGAAGTCCTTCATAAATACTTCCTATGTGGCGAATCTCAAGAGTGGAATAATCCACAAAATCCTTTCTCCCCCCATTGATTTTGCTTCTGGATAAAAGATCGATCGCATCAGCAAGGGAGCTGTCTCCTATCACCCATTTCTCAAGCTCCTCGTTCTTTTGCGGGTCAAAAAGCCCGCCGTTATAGGCTGGAACGTTCAGCACGTTCTTATCAATCCCGAATGATTCACTGCCCTGATTGATCAGCCTGAACAGATCTTTCAGGTTAGACCAGAGGGTAGTGCCTACGCCCAGGTATCTCTGCTCCAGAGGTCCATCCTGTTTCTCTTTGACTTGATTTTTCAGTCTGTAAAAACTGTAAGAAATGTATTGCGGTTTCTTGAGGTCAAGCAATCCTTTCCCCTCGGCATAGAGTAAAAATAAGAACCTGTAGAGCAGCAGCATGGTGTTTTTCTGCACGGTCTCGCGCGCCGCCTCGTTCTGGATATCAAGCCCGTTCTGGCTCCAGCTAAAAAAACCTTCGGCGACTTTCTTCATCGCCTTATACACATTTTCTTTTAGGTCGTCTCCGATATCCTTTGCATAATCTGCCGAACCTTTCAAGACTTCATCAAGAAAAAGTCTTCCATCCTGAGAGCGTTGAAACGCTTCCCTTCTGAAAAAGTAATAAAAATACCTGAAACTCTCAATATCGTTTGTGGCAAGGAGCGTTGGGAGGTCAACCTCGTAATAGTCGTCCCGCCGCCTGTCCTTGCAATACAGGCGCCATTTAGCGCCATTGGATAGGATACCCCATTTTGGAGAAACATCGTGAAGATATATCCATATCTGTAAGCTTGGATTGCGTTTTCTATCTTTTTCATCCCTGCCAAAGCGGTCAAGCTCGATTCCCCACCGTTTTACCTCGCCTATCGCGAAGGCATTGTTATAAAACGAGTTAGTGCCCTTTTTCTTATGGGCGTCATCAAGCGAGCTTCTATCAGGGAAAAAAGCATAGTCAGGGAACTCCTGGTGTTCTGTGGGTGCATTGGATTCAGCAGTATAATTAAGAATTTTAAAAATTGGACCAAAAAATCTCTGTTCAAGTTGCTTCTCATTCAGGCCGGGAAGAAAATCTTTCTCTGTATCGTATAATTTTTTAATCTCTGAAAAAACAACTTTATACTCATCTTTTTTCCATTCAGGATTGTTTTTAATTTGGTTACCCAGATAATAGTTTGAAAAAAGGTTTTTGTTGTCTACTGCTGCTATTGATAATTGTGTCATGCTACCACCATTGAAGCCCTGCGTATTTTTGCTCGAGGGAGGCGCAGGAGGCTAGCATGGGCACCATCGTAAAGGTCACAAAGACATCGAATTTCGGCAGATGCTCAGGTGGCAACCGTGCACAACGATCATTTGATGGAACTTCCGCAAAAAATGAACCGCAGATAAAGGCAGATGAACGCAGATTTATTGTTTGGACGAATCGAAGATAAATTGCGTTACGGATTTCCGGCGCTTTCGCATGAAACGAAGCAGCAGTAGAACACGGATTGCACGGATGACACGGATTCACACGGATGGAATAATCCGTGAAAATCCGTTTGATCTGTGTCATCCGTGTTCGCTTCCAGATGGAGCTTTTTATTTCCGGCG
>JBGOYM010000252.1:0-2763 GCA_041479675.1 Candidatus Methanoperedens sp. | reverse complement strand
GCATCTACCTTTCTGTCAAAAACAGGAAAAAGGAAACAAAATCCCCAAACAACATTGAGTCGTTTTATATCTTAAAACGATAGAGGATACCCCACCCTTCAGGGTGGGGAGCCTCATTAAGCCTGCTTTGAAGAAACATGATGAATTGATGGTGAAAAAAGCTGAAGAATTGAGAACGAGACACATAAATGATTATTGATGAAATGCAAGATATATTGTATCCTGGGATAATTCCCAACACAAATTAAAACTGTATCGATGAAATAACCATAAACTACTTAAAATTTCAGCGCCAATGGAAAATCATGGGAGAAATAGAACTTTCTGAAGCAATATGTATTAACTGCGGCTGCCAATTCGATGAATGCCAATGTTCGTGCCCTTTTTGTGGTGAGACTACGAAGTGTGATTGCTGTATAGGGATGCATTTGGCAACTGGCGGATAATAAACCGAAAAGACTATACTATGAGCACTAAAAGGGATGATTTTACCTGGATGGCTGGAGGACCGCAGGGAAGCGGCGTTGATTCAAGCGCGAACATTTTTGCCCGAGCCTGCTGCCTTGGGGGTCTTCATGTTTATGGAAAGAGAGAATACTCATCAAACATAAAAGGTATGCATAGCTATTTTCAGATCAGGGCATCCCCGCATGAAATAGGAGCCATGATGGGTCGTGCTGACCTGCTTTGCACCTTTGACGCTGAAAGCATTGTCAGGCACATCTGGGAAGTTGCGCCTGGCGGAGGGATAATTTGCGATACGAGGGCGCTTGAAACAAATATTTTCAGCATACCCACACTGAGCCCTCCTTTTCTTGAAGAGTTCAGGAAAAAACTTGATGAAAAAAGCATTCATCCTGAAACCGTGAACGATCTGCTAACAGATGTAAAAAAGAATGGTGTGCAGATATATGTTTTTTCTTATCTTGACCTGCTAAAAGAGATCGGTAAAGAAATTGGTGAAGATCAACTCAGCAAACTTACAAGGATGATTAACATAATCACGCTTGGCGCATCGTTTGGGATCGTCAATTATGATAAAAAGTATGTCGAGAAAGCCATCAATATAATATTTGAAAAAAAACCAGCTCTTGTTTCCATGAATCTCATAGCGTTCAACAAAGCTTATGATCATATAAGGGAGAAATTCACAGATACGGGCTTTCATCTTGAGACAGCAAATACTGATGAAGAGAGGATATTCCTTCAGGGAACTCAAGCTGTAGCTCTTGGAAAACTTGTGGGAGGATGCCGTGTTCAGACATATTACCCAATCACCCCTGCGGCTGATGAGAGTGAATATCTGGAAGAAAATCAGATATTAGAAACTGAAAATGGAGACGGCTCGATCATTGTCATGCAGACCGAAGACGAGATCGCTGCCATCACTATGGCAACAGGCGCAGCTCTTACAGGCGCGCGGTCTGCCACGAGCACTTCTGGACCCGGATTTTCGCTGATGGTGGAGGGACTTGGCTGGGCTGGCATCAATGAAGTTCCAGTAGTTGTCACTTATTACCAGCGCGGTGCGCCTTCAACAGGACTTCCTACACGGCATGGACAGGATGATCTGAGATTTGCCATTCATGCATCCCACGGTGAATTCCCGAGGATCGTTCTGTGCTCTGGAGACCTCGAGGAATGCTTCTATGATGCAGCGCAGGCTTTTAATTATGCTGAACGCTATCAGACCCCGGTAATTCACCTCATAGATAAGGCTCTTGCGAACAGCAATAAGAGCTGCAGGATGTTTGATCCAGCCCTGGTGAAAATAGATCGAGGGGAACTGCTCAAAGAAGGAGATGTTCAGGGTAAGTCTTACAGGCGTTTTGAGTTCACTGATTCTGGCGTTTCTCCGAGACTGCCGCTTGGGACACCGGGTGTAGTGTTCTGGAATACAGGTGATGAGCACAACGAATCAGGACACATCACCGAAGAATCCGTTATAAGGACGCGGATGCTTGAGAAGCGTATGAAAAAACTCGATACTGCGGACATGGAGATCCCGATCGAAGAAAGAATAAATTTCTTTGGGGACATGGATGCGCCCGCAATTATCGTGAGCTGGGGCTCTACAAAGGGCGCGATACTTGAATCTATGGATATGCTTAAAAAAGACGGCTATAGCACAGGTTTTATCCAGGTGCGCATGCCGCACCCGCTGCCGAAAGAGCGCATTGCAGAAATACTTATTAAAGCTCCAAAGAAGATCGCGGTAGAAGGCAATTACTCTGGTCAGCTTGCAGGCATTATCAGGGAAAAAACAATCATACCGATGGACTATTTTGTACTTAAGTGGAATGGCAGACCCATGTCATCTGATGAAGTGTACCATGCTCTTTTGAAAATAATGAAAGGCGAAGCATCACAAAGGCAGGTGTTAAATGGCGGCTCTTAAGATACAGGATTACAGGACTCCCATATTCAATGACTGGTGTCAGGGTTGCGGAAATTTCGGGATACTCACATCGCTTCAGATGGCTCTTGTTGATATGCAGTTGCCTTCATCCGGGGTCGCCATATTCTCAGGCATCGGATGTCATGCAAAGATCCCTCATTTCATGAACACTTACGGTATCCATACCTTGCATGGAAGGGCGCTGCCTTTTGCGATAGGTGCAAAACTTGCAAATCCAGAGCTTGAAGTCATCGTGCACAGCGGCGACGGCGACGGGCTTGGGATAGGCGCGGGTCATTTTGTCCATGCAGGAAGGAGAAATATTGACATGACCTGCATCATCCACGACAATGGCGTTTACGGTC
>JBGOYM010000251.1:0-2769 GCA_041479675.1 Candidatus Methanoperedens sp. | reverse complement strand
CAGTGGAAGATATTAACCTGAAAGGGTTTATTATACATGGCTGGCGGTGTGAGTGCGGTAATGAACATAGCGACCCTCAAGATGTGGATAACATCGTCAAATACTTCAAAGCACTGAAGAAAGGTGTGGAGGCGACTGTATATAAATCTGGTAACAGCATATCTATACGACTTCCAAAAGTGATTGCAGATCTCTATCACCTTAATTCGAATTTCAAGCTGCCTATCGAAACCGAGCCTGGAGGCATCAGACTCAAGATAGTCAAACGGAAGGTAGAGGCGTGATCTGCGTAAGCACCGCCACCGTGCCTCTGCGGCTACTATTTCGACATGCCATCCCGCCCCCTTCCCGGACATCACGGATGACGCGGATGCACACGGATCGGACTATCCGTGTTGAACTTCCATATGATTGTTAACAAAGAAAACCATGGAATAAGGTTGCATGTGGATAGCATGCGCCGCATTTTTATGCAAAAATCCGATAAAATCAGTATCTGCGCCTATGTGCCAGGTATGAAAAAAAATTAACACCTAACTCGTACGAACGTAAATGAAAGTTTTTGGCATTTTGGCGCAAGTTCCATGAGAATCTGGTAATGCTCTTCAAGACCCTTCTTTAAGTTCGCTATGTTTTCATTTATTATCTCTCAATAATAAGTTTTAATACACGTAAACCCCTTTTAACCCCCAGATGCTAAAGCGCGAAAACATACTTATTGAAGCCCTTCCCTACATCCGCGAGTTCCACAACTCGATCATGGTGATCAAGATGGGGGGGCATGCCATAGTAAACCCTGCAATAATGGACCAGATAGTGCAGGACATAGTATTACTGAAGTTCGTTGGCATCCGCCCCATAATCGTGCACGGTGGCGGTCCTGAGATAACGGAAAAGATGGCGCGCATGGGGAAGAAGCCCGAGTTCGTGTCAGGGCTGCGGGTCACGGATGACGAAACACTTGAGATAGCAAGGATGGTGCTCGTTGGTAATGTGAACAGCAAGATAGTTTCGCTGATAAGCAAGCACGGTGGAAAGGGCATTGGTCTCTCAGGTAGCGACGGCAGAATCATCGTGGCGCGCAAAATGTCTCCTCAGCGCATGACAGTTGATGGCGTCGAGAAAGAAGTAGACCTTGGCTGGGTCGGAGAAACCGAGGAAATAAATCCAGAACTGCTGCTCATCCTTGCTGATAAGGGTTACATACCGGTCATATCTCCAATAGCAACAGATGACAAAGGGAACGACCTGAACGTCAACGCGGACACTGTTGCCGGAGATATCGCAGCATCCCTGAAAGCCATGAAACTCATATCCCTGACCGATGTTCCCGGGATACTTCGCGACCCGAAGGACACTGGAACGCGCATCTCCAGGATAGCTTTCGAAGATATTGAAACGCTTATAGCAGATAGCATCATTACTGGCGGGATGATTCCCAAGGTAAAATCAAGCGCTGTGGCAATTTCAGGCGGCGTGGCGCAGGTGCATATCATCGACGGGAGCATGCCGCATTCCCTGCTGCTTGAGCTATTCACGCACGAGGGCATAGGAACAATGATATACAGGAAATAGTGAAGAAAATGAAAGAGAATATCCAAAAGGAAGAGAAAAAAGAAGCAGAACCGGTAGTTAAGGTACTCACGCCAGGTGAGCGAAAGCGGCTGCTCATAGAGGGCATAAAGAAGACCGCAGTTCCCGCATTCATAGGTGCATTTTTTGCAGTAGTGCTTTTCCTGAACTTTTATGATGCGAAAGATAAACACTGGTTATATGTCCTTTTGCTTGTGGTTTTAGTTTCATATTACGTTCAAAAACTTGTGTATCCAATGCTTGGCGTCAAAGTCAGCGAATTCGAGACCAAAGACTGGTTATATGTAGAGTTAATGACGATCATCTTCCTTCTTGTTTCCTGGACTCTTTTATTAAATTCCGGGACACTTGACGTGGCTGCAAATCCGATGTCAATAACATTGGATTCTCCTGAAAGTGTGATAGCAAGCGTCACCAGCAATAGATTAAAAATTGAAGGTGCAACGGTTTATTTAAGCGGAACTGGTGTTAATATGAGCAATATTACAGGGGCTGATGGAATTGCATATTTCTATGATGTGAAAGCCACAGGCCCCGGCAATCTGACCCTGACTGCAACAAAGACAGGATACATCCACAGCAGCATGAATATTACAGTTAATACATTAAAATGAGACCGGGTTCATCATGAGACTTGCCGTTCTGGACCGCGACAGATGCCAGCCCAGGTTGTGCGACTTCCAGTGCATTAAGTTCTGCCCAAGGGTGCGAACCGGCGATGAGACTATAGTCGTGGATGAGGACGGAAAACCTGTGATCTCTGAAGAGCTTTGTGCAGGATGTGGTATCTGCGTGAAGCGCTGCCCCTTTGATTCCATCATTATCATCGGGCTTCCAGAGGCGCTTGAAGAGCCCACTCACCGCTACGGGAAAAACGGGTTCGCCCTGTACGGATTACCTGTCCCTGCCACCGGGAAAGTCACAGGCATCCTCGGACCTAACGGTATAGGGAAAAGCACTGCCATAAACATTCTTTCAGGAACGCTGAAACCAAACCTGGGGAAAGGAAGGATCGGTTGGGAGGAAATCCTTGATTACTATGCAGGCTCGATACTTCATGAATACCTGGAAGGGGTATCACAAAAAAAGATAAAGACCTCACAAAAGCCGCAGTATGTGGACATGATACCCAAAAAATTCAAAGGTAAGGTCAGGGAACTCCTGTCAAAGACCGAT
>JBGOYM010000250.1:0-2769 GCA_041479675.1 Candidatus Methanoperedens sp. | reverse complement strand
GATCAGGATCAGTATGATCAGTACAAGCGCCCCTGCCCATGCTTTAGCATGCCAGTCAGGAAAGGGTGTTATTGCATATGTATAAATTTGCACTGGCATGGTAGAAATCGGTTGATCCAATCCATTAGCCCAGAACATGTTACCAAAAGAAGTAAACAGGAGAGGTGCTGTCTCACCAGATATCCTTGCAATGGATAGTAAAACACCTGTGAGTATGCCGCTTCTTGCAGTAGTTAGAACGATGTACAGAGTGGTTTTCCACTTTGGTATCCCAAGCGCCAGGGAAGCTTCTTTAATCGACCCGGGCACAAGTCTGAGTGATTCTTCTGTTGTCCTTGTAACAATCGGGATCATCAAAACCGACAGAGCCACCCCGCCTGCAATAGCTGAAAAGCTTCCGAAATAAAGGACTATGAAAGTATAACCAAATATCCCAGCAACTATTGAAGGCGTTCCTGTAAGGACATCAGCCACGAAACTTACAAAATGCCCAAACCTGTTCTCTCCGTATTCTGAAAGATACACACCTGTGAGTATGCCTGCAGGAAGCCCGATCAGGCAGGCAATCCCCACAACTATGAAAGTCCCCTGAATGGCATTCCCAAGTCCGCCGCCCGCTTCACCCACAGGTTTGGGGAGCTGTATAAGAAAATCCAGGTTTATGGCAGATATCCCGTTGATCGTTACCGTGTAGAGGATACTCAACAATGGGATTATGGCGATAACAACGCAGGTTGCTGTCAGGAAATGCATGATCCTGTCAATTAATTTTCTTTTATTCCATTTCATGCCCTTCCTCCTCCTTCTACCCTGAGCAGCTTCCATACCAGGACCCTGGCTGCTATATTGATCATTACGGAGACCAGAAGGAGCAGAAATGCTATTTCAATAAGAGACGATATGTAAAGCTTTGAGGTTGCCTCCACGAACTCATTTGCGATAACCGATGCCATTGTGTATGATGGTGCAAAAAGTGAGGCAGAGATCAGGGGGCTGTTCCCTATGACCATTGTCACTGCCATGGTTTCACCGACAGCGCGCCCAAAACCAAGGATTACTGCTCCAAATATCCCTGATCTGGCATAAGGCAGCACTGCGATCCTTATGGTCTCCCAGCCTGTTGCTCCAAGAGCAAGGGCACCTTCTCTCTGATGTGTGGGTACTGTCAGGATGGCTTCCCTTGATATCGATGATGTTATTGGGATTATCATAATAGCAAGTATCACGCCGCCGGTTAGCATGGATATGCCGTACATTTGCCCCTGGAAGAGGGGAAGAAAACCAAGGTAAGTTGAAAGTGGCGGTGCAACATGATCGCGGATGAATGGAGCGAGAATGAATATGCCCCATAGCCCGATTATTACACTCGGAATTGCTGCAAGCAATTCTATAATAAAAGAAAGTGGGATCTTGAGTTTTTCCGGTGCAAGTTCTGAAAGATAGATCGCTATCCCAAGACTGAATGGGACTGCAATGATCAGGGCAAGAAAGGATGAAACCACAGTCCCGAAGATAAAAGGAAGAGCCCCAAATATCTCATTCACCGGATCCCATGTCGATGTGGTCAGGAAACTTACTCCAAAAGTGTCTCTTGAAAATCCTGACTCGATAAAAAGCTCCTTGAATAATAGAAATGCCAGAACTATTATGCCAAAAGCAAAGAATCCGACCACCGCTTCAAAAATAAAATCACCGGAGAGTTTACTCCGGTCAAAAAAAGACAATTTTAACTTATTCATCCATCTATCCCTGAATGAGTGTTTGCCCTTTATAATTCATAAGTTTTATTGTTTTTTCATTCAGGCTTATGACTCCGTTCGGAAGCGGTACATAAAGAAGGTCGGAGGAATATTTCTGACCATCATGTACTGCCCACCAGAGGAATTCAGCCAGCAATTTGCCTTTTATCTGATCTGTCTGGTCCTTGTAGACAAGAAGGTACGTAAAACTGCTTATGGGGTATGAATTATTGCCTTCTGCATCCACGATACTCACTGATGACCAGCTTGTATCGCCTGCAGGAAGAGTTAGCACAGCGCCTGCTGCAGCATTTGCAGTTGTTTCAAGCGTGGGTTCTATGAAATTCCCTGCTTTGTTCCTGATTGACGCATAGGGGATGTTCTGGAGTTTGGCATAGGCAAGCTCGATATAACCGATAGTATAGGGATTCTGGTTCAAGAGACCTGCGACGCCCTCATTGCCTTTTCCCCCGAGACCCACTGGCCAGTTGACGGATTTACCTTTTCCAACTTTTGATCTCCAGTCCTGGCTAACTGCAGAAAGATAATCCGTGAATACGAAGGTTGTACCGCTTCCATCGCTTCTGTGTGCCACGATGATGTCTTTTTCAGGGAACTGGATGCCAGGGTTAAGTGAGACGATCTTCGGATCGTTCCATTTTGTGATTTTCCCAAGGAAAATATCTGATATCACATCGCTGCTCAGTTTAACTCTTTTCTGTATTCCGGGGAGGTTGTACGCTACAGCAACCACGCCTATAGATTCCGGTATTTGCAGAAGACCTGAAACATTTGCATATTCTTGATCAGAGAGAGGCGCATCACTTGCCCCAAAATCTACTGTTCTTGCGGTTATTTGCTTTATGCCGGCGCCGCTTCCCACACTCTGATAATTGATCTGGGCTTCAGGATTTATCTTGTAATATTCAGAACTCCATTTTGATATAAGGGGATAGGGGAATGTTGCTCCTGCACCGTTCAAGGTTACAGTCTCAATGACTTTCGAGGGCTGCACGGTTGTTGTAGGCTG
>JBGOYM010000249.1:0-2774 GCA_041479675.1 Candidatus Methanoperedens sp. | reverse complement strand
CCATTCAACACCAAAGGTTTTTAAATAAACAAGACATCAAGAGCCTTCGCGCTGGGCTCGTGGCTTAGCTTGGATATAGCGCCGGGCTTCTAACCCGGATGTCGAGGGTTCGAATCCCTCCGGGCCCGCTTAAAAATATATCCTGGCAAAAATCAGAAAAAAAAATCGCCTCGGTGGCTTAGAGGTATAGCGCGTCCTTGGTAAGGACGAGGTCGAGGGTTCAATTCCCTCCCGGGGCTTCCTGATATTTTAGAATTAAATAAATATCACAATTCCAGTGCAAGTGCATCATTTTCAATTTTTTCAGACATCTTTGCCCTGTAATTCCGAAGTTTCTCCTGCATGCTTTCATCTCCTACGCCCATGATCTCACATGCAAGCAGCGCCGCATTATCACCTCTACCAATACCAACACACGCGACAGGTATGCCGGGTGGCATCTGCACTATGGAAAGAAGGGCATCCAAGCCGTCGAGATTCGAATCAACGGGTACACCTATCACCGGCTTTACGGTCTTTGAGGCTATCACACCAGGCAGATGCGCAGCAAGCCCTGCTATTGCGATAAACACCTTCACACCTTTTTCATGCGCCTCTTTTATTACATTTTCCACGCGCTCTGGCGTGCGGTGGGCTGAAGCCACTGTAACGTTATATTCGACTCCGAACTCTTTCAATACATCCACTGCTTTCTTTGCTATCTCTTTATCTGATATGCTTCCCAGTATTATCTGTACATCCATATTATTCACTTCTTTCGTTCAACCTATTGCACACCTCATTTTATCCCTGCTTCTTTATAACAACTTACCCACTCTTTAGCCGCTTTTCTGAGCCTGTTCATGATCGCTCTGCCCTCTCTTTTTTCAGGAAATACTCCTTCTGCTATCCCTACATCAACACCGGCCTCGTCCAGGAACCTGAGCCCGGAAAAGAGCCTGCTTGCCACCTCTTTCAGATCATTCACACTTCCAAGTATGTATTTTGCATCGCATTCTATATCCAGAGCGCTCTCTCTACTTACAAGCACTCCGGCTGTCAGTCCCTGTTTCCGGGACTCACCAATAAGGCGTTTGATCTCAAAAAGCACGGATTTTCGCTCACCTTCAACAAGAATAAGTTTCGCTTTTGGAGAATAATGTGTATAGCGCATTCCTGGAGATCTTACCGACTCCTCTATAACATTGACTTCTCCTATGGTTCCAATGATCTCCTCAAGGCCCAGGCCGCCAGGGCGAAGGAAGGCCGGAGGAGTAACTGTGAGATCAAGGACTGTCGATTCCACACCGAGCCTTGTTTCCCCACCCATGATCACGGCATCAATACGTCCATCCATGTCTTTTATAACGTGCTCAGCTTTCGTGGGGCTCGGTCTTCCTGAGATATTGGCGCTGGGCGCTGCTATCGGAACACCTGCTTCACTGATGAGAGAAAGAGCGATTTCGTTATCCGGCATCCTTACAGCCACTGTATCAAGCCCGCCAGTAGTAATATCAGGTACAACATCTTTGCGCTTCAAAATAATAGTAAGAGCTCCTGGCCAGAAAGCATCCATGAGTTTAAATGCCAGTTCTGGAATGTCCCTCGCCACCATGTTGAGCATTTCGCGAGATGAAATATGGACTATAAGAGGATTATCAGCCGGGCGCCCCTTTGCATGGAATATCTTTGCTACCGCCTCGCTATCAAGAGCGTTGGCTCCCAGACCATACACTGTTTCTGTGGGAAAAGCAACAGTCCCTCCAGATCTTATGATAAGAGAGGCTCTCCTTATCTCGTTCGGTTTAAGAACTAACGTTCTTTTTGCCCCCATTGGTCAGGACAAACTTTCGATACGGAATCATTATTATTTTTATGATAAGATATGATAGGATATTTAAGCTTTGAGGTTATTTCCGAGGTAATAACAATGCCAGATCAACAAAGCCTGTTATGGATCGGATTCATCGTACTTGTATTTATATTGCTGGCTCTGGATCTCGGAGTTTTCCACAGGAAAGCCCATGTCATCAAGATGAAGGAAGCCATTTTACTGAGCCTTTTCTGGATATCGATCGCAGTAATGTTCAACATAGTAATTTATTTCCAGTTCGGTGAGCAGAAAGCCTTTGAGTTCCTGACAGGGTATGTGATAGAGAAGGCTCTCAGCGTTGACAACCTGTTCGTGTTTTTGATGGTTTTTTCCTACTTCCATGTATCATCGGTCTACCAGCATAAAATCCTTTTCTGGGGAATCCTGGGCGCACTCATTATGCGTGCGATATTCATAGCCGCCGGTGTGACGCTCATCGAGCAGTTCCATGCGGTCATTTACATCTTCGGGGCGTTTCTGGTTATTACAGGCATCAAGATGGCGCTTATGGGTGATAAAAAGATAGAACCTGAGAAAAATCCGGTGCTCAGGTACTTACGGAAGGTAGTGCCTGTTGCAGAGAATTACCATGACGATAAGTTCTTCATAAAGAGAGTTGGGAAATATTTCGCAACGCCGCTGTTCGTCGTACTGGTCGTTGTTGAGAGCACTGATATTATCTTTGCAGTGGATTCCATACCTGCTATCCTTGCGATCACGACAGACCCTTTCATCGTATATACCTCCAACGTGTTTGCCATCCTGGGGCTGCGGGCGCTCTATTTCGCCCTTGCAGGGGTCATGCCCATGTTCTATTACCTCAATTACGGGCTTTCAGCCATACTTGCCTTTGTGGGTACAAAGATGCTGATCTCGGATTATTATGAAGTTCCTATAATGGTCTCCCTGGGCGTCGTAGCTG
>JBGOYM010000248.1:0-2775 GCA_041479675.1 Candidatus Methanoperedens sp. | reverse complement strand
GAGGATCCCTACATAGAATTCTTACAAAACAAATTGAAACAAGCGGAACAAAAACATGAACAGAGGACTCTTTATGCGTTTTTTCTATAGGAATCCGATGCAACGGGATGCCGCCGGCCTTTAGGCGGCGGTAATTCACTCTAAAAGAAAAATATTTGCCGCTACCTTCGAAAAAAGGTTTCTATTTTATCAATCACGAAGACAATAATAATACTAGCTTTATTACCTCAGGTTTGTGACTGCAGGATGAGGGAATATGCTCAAATTTTTATTCGCATGATGCAATGTATTATTTAGCTTTTTGAAAAAATCCCGAGCATCCACCTAGATGCCTCGAATTTGAGCGTTAGCGAAATCCGAGGTGGTGACTTAAGGATCTAGAATCATAACTATCTTTCGCATTTCGAAAAACGATATTTAATTCCTGCATATCCCCATCTTCATCCTGACATCCTCAACATCCCAGTCCTTGACAAGGTCTCCTTCTACTTCGATGCCAGAACCAAGAGCCATAGACTTTGCACGCACTTCACCGGAAATGAAATCTTTTGATTCTGATACAAGTTCCAGTACCCTTTCATCTCTTATCTCCACGACCGCGTTTATCTCCTCTTCCACAGCCAGGTCAAGCTCCTTTCGCATATCCTGAAGCCTGCGTATGACCTCGCGCGCGTAGCCTTCGCATTCTATCTCGCGCGTGAGTTCGGTGTCCACATAGACATCCCCGGCAGAAAATCCTGCATGGGCGATCTCCTGCGGTATTGAGTCCCTGAAAGTAATCATGTCCGCTGTAAGCGTCCATTCCTTCAGTTCAAAACTGCCATTTTCAGCGATAGCTCTCCGGATGGCTTTCCCATCAGCGTTCTTCAATTCAGCAAGTACCCTTCCAGCCTCTTTTTTAAAGGCAGGACCCAGTGCGGCATGAACGGGAAGCACTTCCACGCCAAGTTCCTCCCACGTCTCCCCGGGCGCAAGAAGGACTATCTCCTTTGCATTGGTCTGTTCCTTTAATACTTCTTCAAGGGTCTTGACCGCTGCGGCGACATCTTCTTTCTTTGGCGCCACCACTATCTTTTTAACTGGCCATCTCAGTTTTCTCTTTAATTTCTGCCTTGCGTTGGATGAGGCTTCAACTATCTCCCTGATTATGGTCATCTGCTTTTCAAGTTCGGTATCGATGAATTCTTCTCTTGGAACTGCCCGGTCGCACATATGAACGCTTTCAGGCGCTTTAGGGTCCACGTTTCGAACAAGGTTCTGGTACATCTCTTCAGAGATGTGGGGAGCAAAAGGCGCTATGAGCTTTGTCAGGGTGACCAACACCTCATAGAGGGTATAATACGCAGCAAGCTTGTCCGGGTCGTTTGATTCGCGCCAGGTTCGCGGGCGGATGAGCTGGATATACCAGCGCGAGAGGTCTTCGAGTATGAACTCGAATATGGGTCGAGTGGCTTTGTGGAGGTTGTATTCCAACATGGCTGCATCTACCTGTCTTATGAGCGATGAAACGCGCGACAGGATCCACCTGTCCTCAAGGCGCAGCGCAACGGCTGTCCCTTTTATCTCAAGCGGATTGAACTTATCAAGTACCATGTACGGCAGCGGGAACCGGTACACGTTCCAGAGGATATTCAGCATCCTGTGTACGTTGCCCACCTCATCCCAGCTGAATTTCAGGTCATCCCAGGGGGCGTTCTGCGAGAGCACATACAGGCGGAGTGATTCTGCGCCGAATTTCGCCACAACTTCCTCTGGCGACACGACGTTACCCAGGCTCTTTGACATCTTCTTGCCTTCTGTGTCAAGCGTGAAGCCATGCATCAGTACGCTCTTGTACGGCGCTTTCCCGAAGGCTATCAAGCTTGCGCCCATTTGCGAGTAGAACCAGCCGCGTGTCTGGTCGTGCCCTTCTGTGATAAAATCCGCAGGCCACCAGTCCTTTAAGGCTTTTTCATCATGCGGGAAGTTCAGTGTCGCCCATGATGCCACAGCAGAGTCAAACCATACGTCAAAGACATCAGGGACGCGGCTCATCTGCCCACCGCATTTGCATTTGATGTGGATATTATCTACATTGGGTCTGTGGAGGTCTGGAAGTTTTGATACACCAGTGCGCTTCTCCAGTTCGTGCCGTGTTCCCATAACTTCTGTCTCGCCGCAGGACTCGCAGACCCATACTGGAATGGGGATCCCCCAATATCTCTGGCGCGATATGCACCAGTCCCGCGAACCTTTGACCCAGTCGGCAAACCGCGCCGAGCCAGCCCATTCGGGATACCATTTGACTTTTTCTATCTCGGCGAGCATCTTTTCCTTGATATCAGTAACACGCAGGAACCACTGCTCTGTGGCAAGATAGATAATAGAGGTCTTGCACCTCCAGCAGTGACCGTACCTGTGTGATATCTTGCCGCTTGCAAGGAGTAGTCCGTTCCTGGTGAGGTCATCGAGAACAACTTTGTTGGCATCCCTGACGTGCATGCCTCTGTAATCTCCCGCTTCTTCGGTATATCTGCCGTCGGGACCGACCGGGCAGAAGATGGGGAGTTTGTTCTTCATCCCGAGTTCAAAGTCATCTATACCGTGACCGGGCGCGATGTGGACGCATCCTGTGTTCTCTGCTGTGACGAAATCCGCCAGATAAACATTATGAGAAAACTCCCTTTGAGCAGGTACTTTATCGCCCAGTGGTGCGTCGTATTCGATACGCAGATCCTCACCGAGCACAGTCTCAATAACCTCGTAATCCTTGTATCTGCCCTGTTTAAGTACATT
>JBGOYM010000247.1:0-2871 GCA_041479675.1 Candidatus Methanoperedens sp. | reverse complement strand
TTATATATAAATACTTTTTTCAATTCTTGTCATTTGTCTTCTTGCAGCTATTCTGATCGGCGCTGCCCTCAAAAAAAAGGTGCCAAAGTTAGATATCTATAAATCAGATAAAGGTAATTACTGTAACCATGAAGTGGGCATGGTTAATTATCCTGATGCTCTTACTCCCCGCGGCATCTGCTGTCAGTTATCCCCAGCTTCGCGGTTATGTCACCGATAATGCCAACATGATAGATCAGTCTTATGAAGCAAAGATAACACAGCTTGCAGGGGAGATAGAAAAGGAAACCACTGTGCAGATAGCGGTTGTGACTATAGAGTCGCTTGAAGGCGAATCAATGGAGATGTATGCCGTAGAGCTTTTTGAGAAGGCTGGCATAGGCAAAAAAGATAAAGACAATGGTCTTCTTATCCTTGTCACAAAAGAAGAGCGGGAGGCAAAATTCGAGTACGGCTATGGTCTTGAAGGCACTGTTACCGACAGCATGAGGGCCAATATCGGGGAAAGGGTAATTGTACCGAATTTCAAGAATGGGGAATACGGCAAAGGCATATACGAATCAATGCTTGTGATACAGGAACTCCTCAAAGGCAATCAGGAAGTAATATCACAGTACAGTATGAAGCAAGGCGGCGGCGGTTCTGAAGAATTTGCCATCCTGTTCATTATTTTATTAGTATTGATAGTGGGATTTATTGTTTTTATTGCCATCATGAATACTACATACAGCAGGGATACATCGGGGAGAAGGAGGTACAGCTACAGGGAACCCGTGCCCCGTATAGGCTGGGGAATGGGTGGAGGCGGCTTTGGTGGAGGAAGGTCTGGCGGAGGAGGATTCGGAGGGGGTTTCGGCGGGGGTGGCGGAGGGTTCGGAGGCGGATTTGGAGGCTTCGGCGGAGGAAGGTCTGGCGGAGGAGGATTTAAAGTTAAATGGTAATGTGAGGGAATTATGGCAGAAATGAAAATTAAAGAAATACTTGGAGAAAATCTTGTAACGCTTGCGGAATATTATACAGGGGATGAGCGGAAACTCCTTGCAGTATGCAACGCTCTTGATTTTGATGTTTTGCAAAAGCTCAAGCAGAATAAGGAACTTCCCTTATTATTTACTAAAGAAGAACTCATGCAGGGTGTTGACGTATTTCCTGTAGAGTTTTTAAACATCAAACTACATTATAAAATCCTCTATGGCGAAGATATCCTGAAAGATATAAAGATCTCAAAGGAAAATCTACGCCACCAGCTTGAGTTTGAGTTCCGTTCCAAGCTAATTCATCTTCGTTCAGAATATCTAATGTTCAGCGGTAAGGAACTTGAAGCTCTAATCCTTTCCGCAGTCCCTGCGCTTGCTCCAATAATCGGCGGGCTTCTATACCTGAAAGACCTGAGCCATGACGATACCTGCGATTTGTTCGACGTTGTTTCTAAGGGATATGGCATGGACGTGAGCATCCTGAGAGATATATACGAAATACGGAACGGAAAGTCTAAATTCAAGAAAGATAAAGAGCAATATGTGAAGGAACTTATCAATGTATTATCAGGGATAGGTAAAATTATTGATGAACTTGAGGTAAGCGAATGAGTTTGAATAAAGTTTTAGTAGCTATCGGGATCATAGTATTATTAATTGGCGGCGTGTTCTTATTAACGTACAATGGTCTTGTTTCCGCTGAAGAAGGTGTGGATGCCCAGTGGTACCAGGTGGAAAACCAGTATCAGCGCCGTGCAGACCTTATACCCAATCTTATTGAGACGGTTAAAGGTTACGCTGCGCATGAAGAGAAAGTCTTCACTGAAGTCGCAAAATACCGCAGCCAGTGGAGCGCGGCTGCTACTCAGGAAGAGAAGATGGAAGCAGCAAAAGGAATGGATTCTGCTATTTCAAGATTGCTCGTTGTTGTTGAGAGCTACCCTCAACTAAAGGCAAATGAGAACTTCCTCGCCCTGCAGGCACAGCTTGAGGGTACAGAGAACCGCATTGCAGTGGAGCGGATGCGCTATAACGAAAAGGTGAGGGATTACAATACGCAGTTAAAGAGAATCCCCTCCTCGTTCGTGGCAGGTATGTTGGGTTCCGAACCCAAAGCATACTTTGAGGCAGAAAAAGGGG
The DNA here is from genome assembly GCA_041479675.1 of Candidatus Methanoperedens sp. Taxonomy (GTDB): domain Archaea; phylum Halobacteriota; class Methanosarcinia; order Methanosarcinales; family Methanoperedenaceae; genus Methanoperedens. The sequence goes on along the minus strand of JBGOYM010000247.1, from coordinate 754 downwards.
CGCAGGATGTTCCAAAAGTGAATTTCAACCAGCCGGGAACTACGACTTCACCGTCTGCTTCGCCATCTGTAACGACTTCGCCCACGATCACAAATGCAAGCGTTAAGCTCTACGGAGTGAAGACCGATGTAGAGCTTGGCGAGAACATCGTATTGAAATTATCCGCTGTGAACCTCATCACAAAACCAGTGATGACGGCTCAGATAATCCTGATCCCCCCATCAGGTATGTCTGTCACTTCATCGGATAACGCTTTTTCAGGCGCAGGGCAGTATTCCGCGATCTATAAGCTGGAACCGGGCAGTGTGAAGGATATTGAGATAACGATACAGACTGTTCAGACGGGCGATTTCATTGTAGAAGGCAGGGTCAATTATTATTTCGGGACTGACAATTCCACTGCTGAAGATTATACATTGCAACTTCCAATAAAAGTGAGAAACAAGAAACCGATCACATGAAAACGCTCTCGCCAATAATCATTTCCCAGCATAAAGATTGTTTGACGTCGGACACAAATCCAATGTGAGATATGATACCCATATAAACTACTGAAAACCGGTTTCCAGATCTCATTGTGCAAAGGTTTTTATCCGAACAGCATATAACATTAACGTGTGAGTGGAAGCAATAAAATCACTCATTCAGTAAGATATGGAGTGTGAAACATGCCGAAAGTAGTAGTTATATATCTCAGTACGTCAGGCAATACAAAAGCAATGGCAGATGCCATCGCTGAAGGTGCAAGATCAAG
>JBGOYM010000246.1:0-2873 GCA_041479675.1 Candidatus Methanoperedens sp. | reverse complement strand
CCGTGCCACGTCCATGTCAAGGATCGCATCAACTATCTTGCTAACGATAAAGATGCCGGGGGATTTTCTTCTGCCGCTCTCGTAGTCGCTGATCACAGATGGTGACACTTTCAGGAACGTTGCAAGGTCGGACTGGGATATCTCAAAAGCCGTACGCCATTTTTTTAATGTCTCCCCGGGATTATCGGATAATGTTATTTCCCCCGCCATTTTCTCGGCAAGCTTGTGCCTTATATCTTCATATGTAGCGTTTATGCCAGATGTCACTGGTGCAGGCACAGAAGCAATGGCTGTGTTTTCAGTCATATAAGTTAATGGGTAACGATGTAGGAGCATATAAAACTAACGAAGGGCACTTCGTCAAATAACGAAGTTCAGAAAGAGTCAAATACTGACAGGATATTTAAGGGATGCACTCTTTGATGAACCTGTTAAAAAAAAAGGACTGTCGGGTTCAGCAAAATGAGGGGCCGTAGGGTAGCCTGGTCCATCCTTCATGCTTGGGGTGCATGAGACCTGAGTTCAAATCTCAGCGGCCCCATATAGTCAAGGAACTATAGTTCATAATCGAAATATATCTTAGTGATTTGAAATGTCAGAGCACATGCGGTTTCTTACGAATGAAGAAAAGGTGATAATAGAGAATATAAAATGGGGATTGCATGGGGATTAAGATAGCTGTATCTAATACAGGCCACATTATTCACCTTTCTGAAATAGGGTTTTTAGGATAATCAACCACAGAGGACACAGAGAGCACAGAGAATATGGAATTGAATGAGATATCTGAAAAGATTATTGGGGCAGCAATACAGGTACACTCAACCTTGGGACCAGGATTGCTGGAAAGTACCTACGAAGCATGTTTGAAATATGAAATGGAAAAGCGAGGTTTAAATGTTATATCTCAAGTTGGACTTCCTGTTATATATGATGGAATGAAAATTGATTTGGGATACAGGCTGGATCTTCTCGTGGAAGATGCCGTAATCGTAGAACTCAAAGCAGTGACGACGATAACACCACTTCATGAAGCGCAACTGCTCTCCTACCTTAAGTTAAGCGGGAAACGCCTTGGACTGTTGATTAATTTCAATGTCACTCTTCTTAAGGATGGAATCAAACGCAGAATCAATTAAAAACTCTGTGTCCTCTGTGCTCTCTGTGGTTTTTTAAGAAAATTAAACTCCCCTCAGCCTGTGCGATGCCTGTTTTCCCAGTTCGGTCAGCTCATATTTATTACCAGCGCTTGTTATCAATTTTTTAACTGCCAGTTCTTCTATGGTCTTTTCTGCACCGACGATGCGCGTGGTCTTGGCTATTGTGGCGCTATCCATCGGTCCTTTGGAATCCAGTACTGCAAGTATCTTACTTGCCTTATGATTGCTTGCAACATATCCTATTAATTCTTCCATTTGGATCACATCTTAAAATTAACCCGCGTTGAGATAACTTTATTGCATGCAAGAACAAATTTAGCCGAGGCGGGCTAGCCCGGGTAACTCGGCGTCACCTGTAACCTGAAACCGTCGTTAGCGGGGGGCGAAGCCAGGCGGAAGAAGTTTTAACTACTGCCCAACCCGCAGGTTCTACTGTGAAACCCCGTCCTATGGGGCTGGTGTCGGTATAGTGGCTTTCCTGAAGGAAGGTCGTTGTATCTTAATCGCGGACAAAGGTATAGGCCCGGAAGGGAGCAAACCAGCCGTGAACAACTATCGCTCATGGGGTCGCGGGGCGGAGGCGCGTCTGCGGACCATTGGACAGCGGAAGGAGCGGCGACCGTCGGCATGCCCGCTATTTAATTCATGCGTCTGGTTGCTTGGCATTATGCAGTAACATGGAAAGATTGTCCAATCGGTTGAAAATTTGCCACTTCTTTGTGCTCTAATTTTCTTCTGATTTCCTCAAAGAGTTTTACCGTTTCCTGCGAATATAGGCGCTCACCGCAGTGGAGACAAACATCTGCTTTAATTTTTATAATGGCGGTATGTACGCCCCCCCCTCAATAGTTTCTCTACCTCTTTCTCTACAAGTTCTCCACTACATATGGGACATTTATCAAATGGTTTTGTTTGTTTCATTATCTTTTCCATTTATGAACTCCTTATGAAAACCGCTACTATTTTATTATTCATATACTCTCTATCATTTTATTAAAATCCCTCTAAACCGGAACCTCTCCCGATTCGCTCCCTCCACCTTCGCCCCCGAAACTGCTACAATCTTTCGCTTCCGACTAAAAAATTTTTTAGGTCTATAACCTTTATATGTCTTAAAAACGTGTTAGCCTAAAATCTTCAGTATCGATACAGTGGTTATACGCTTTCTATTAAAAAGCAGTGACGAGATAGCCAAGCCCGGTATGGCGCAGGGTTGCTAACCCTGTGTTCCGCAAGGAGCTCGGGGGTTCAAGTCCCCCTCTCGTCGCCTTGTTTTCACATAATTCGAATAAAGAATTTGATAAAGATGGTATCGATACCATAGGGTTCGAAAGATTCCTGAGAGTCCTGAAGCATCCAGAGATGGTAAATGATTTCAAGTTTCCCAGTGTTTCAGTAAAACCAAAGTCACTGCCATCTAAAGAGCAATCAAAGCCCAAGTCTCACCGTGGAGGACCCACCCCAACTCCTAGTGCAAAGCCTATTTTCTGGACGGTGCGCATCCAAGCGAGCCCGCCCAAAGTCTCGATGCCACCACCCAGTCGGCACAAGGTCACTTTTTACATGTTTTACATATTTTACATATTGACCAAGAAACCATAAGGCATTGTTATCATACCTGTCATTACTTACTTCATTGGTTGTTTCGAGATGGGTAAGAAATTTCGTAATAAAATCTTCAAGTGTTTTTCCTGTTTCTCCTTGATAAGCTTG
>JBGOYM010000245.1:0-2880 GCA_041479675.1 Candidatus Methanoperedens sp. | reverse complement strand
CATCATAGTATTTATAAGTATTTACTGTAATATTATTAATTGATATTTATTAATGATGTTAGATATGGGTAATAAAATTATATTTGACTATTTACAAATAATAATTGTTATTTAATTATCACTGGAAAATGGAACTGTGCCTATTTGTTATTGTGGTATATACTATTTCGGAGGAATGCAGATGAATCTTTCCCGCACCAAAATTTTCTGGATATACATTATCTTTACCCTTGTAGGGATACTTATTTCTTTTTTGCAAGTTCCTTTAGCTTTAGTGAATTTGAAGTTGCCTACAACAACCGTAACGTCGATTCCGTTTTATGTTTTCCTGTACGGCTTCCTTGGAGCTATGGCATATGTGTTCACAAGCTTGCTGGATGACTGGGAGAAATGGGAGGGGAAAAGAAAATCTGTAAAAAAATTGTGGGAAGATGAACAGGAAAAGAAGACCGCAGATCGGGATGACGCGAAAGCAAACAAGCTAAAAGAAGTTCTGGATAAATATGATGGAACAAGATTTGAAGATAAAATGAAAGAGTTTGGAATAGAAAGGAAAGTGCTAAGGATCATTGCGACCCTTCCAGTGTGTGCTGGGGTATATCTTTTGTTTGCCCTTCTTATTGCTCCACCAGCGGCGTTCGGGCTAACTTCCTCCAACATGACTGTAGTAAATGCAACCGTCTCTGATATAGTAAAGCTCATAGAAACCCAGAACAAGTCTGCGACATCTTATTCCTTTATTGCAGGTGTCAGTTTCCTTGCCGGTCTTTACATCAAGACAATATTAAACGCAATGGGAAGCCTGGCGAACAGGTTGACAGGAAAAACATCTGAAGGGACAAATCGAGCGCCTGAGATATCAGGTGAAGATGAAAAATAAGAGGGTTTTTCTAACCAATATCTAATATCTTTATTAAATAAAAGGTTTCAGTCACGGTATACACCGTACGATGTACGAGGCCTGTATATAGCATTTTAGGAGTACACATGGGATTATTCCCTGTTATACTCGTATGTGTTATAAGCTGAAAGATATTTCTCCACATCCCCCCTGTATTTGGGGGAGTATTCAAATGTTAAAAGTCGGTGCAGGGCTTCAACGTGGGGCGGCTATTAAGGTGCGCTGCAAGCCTTACCCACAGGGCTTACCATTTCCTCCGAAGTCACCTGCACCAGATGATATTTAGAATCCCGCTATTTTAATCTGGCGGTATATCTGAAAATGGACTACCATCTCAGCGTTTTCTGCCATGCCTCTTTGAGTTCTTCGATCCCCGCGCTCAACACTACCTTTTCCCCGTCCATAACAGTGAAATTCTGCCTGGCTGTAACCTCGCCCACGTCAGCGAACACATTTCCTTTCATTATTTCCTCAAATCTCTTCACCTTACCAGGCGCCACTGTCACCACGAAACGGCTCTGGGATTCCGAGAACATTATCGTGTCCGAGCGCTTGATATTCTCAACTGGGACTTTAGTCAATTCAATGGTCATACCGAAGTTTCCCGAAAACGCGCTCTCAGCAAGCGCAACACCCAGGCCGCCATCAGAGCAGTCATGGCATGAAGCCACAGTGCCTTCCCGGATTGCTTTTTCAATAGAGGAATAAAGCTTCTTCGCTGTTGTCGCATTCACCTTTGGTACATCGTTCCCGACAAATCCTAGCGATGCAAAATATTCAGAGCCGCCTAGTTCATCTCTTGTCATCCCGAGCACGTAAACCCTGTCATCAGGTCTTTTTACATCCATGGTCACAGCCTTCCTTACGTCCTCGATCTTCCCGATCGTTGAGAAAAGTACAGTTGGGGGGATGGAGATCTTGCGCCCTCCTATATAGTAGTCGTTTTTCATGCTGTCCTTTCCTGATATGCAGGGAACCTCGTAGGCTTTCGTATAATCGTAAAGCGCCATGTTCGCCCGCACAAGCTGCGCCAGTTTGAACTCACCATCAGGGTTCTTATCGGATTTCACAGGATCGCACCAGCAGAAATTATCAAGACCAGCAAGATGGTCAAACGAGCCCCCAACTGCTATATGATTCCTTACAGCTTCATCGATAGCGCAAGCTGTCATGTGATAAGTGTCAATGTCGCCGTACCTCGGACAGATGCCGTTCGCCACCACAACGCCTTCCATGCTGTCAAGGAGGGGACGAATTACTGCAGCGTCGCTTGGACCATCTCCTGTTAGCGGCTTTACGACCGATCCAGCCTGTACTTCGTGGTCATATTGCCGGATGACATATTCTTTGGAGCAGATATTCAAACGCGATAGGAGGTTTTTAAGGGTAGCGGTCAGGTCCACTACTCCCAGCACCGGCTCTTCGAACTTCCGGGCTACCCAGCGCGCATTGAGCTTCATGGCAGGAAGCCCGCCGTGCAAAAATTCCATATCTATATAAGCCACAGTCTTTCCACTGTACATTACATGGAATTTGCCGCTGTCAGTAAATGTCCCGATGACTGTCGCTTCAACATCCCTTGTTCTTGCAAGCTCCAGGAATTCATCGATAGTATCAGGAGATACCGCAAGTGTCATCCGCTCCTGCGACTCTGAGACCAGGATCTCCCAGGGGTCAAGACCAGGATATTTCAACGGACATTTCTCAAGCTCGATAAGACATCCTCCTGACAACTGCGCCATCTCGCCAACTGATGAAGACAGACCGCCGGCGCCATTGTCAGTGATGGCATTGTAAAGCCCCTTATCTCTTGCCTCAAGCAGGAGATCCATCATCTTTTTCTGGGTAAAAGGGTCTCCTATCTGGACCGCGGTCACCGGGGAATTCTCGTCAAGTTCAAGTGATGAGAACGTGGCTCCGTGTATGCCGTCTTTCCCGATACGCCCTCCGGTCATCACAATGAGGTCGCCTGGAAATAT
>JBGOYM010000244.1:0-2890 GCA_041479675.1 Candidatus Methanoperedens sp. | reverse complement strand
GTGCTTGAACCCAACAAACTCACGCTTGTCAAGGTGGTGGACTTCTGCAATTCGTTGCACATATATGAAGCGGACTGGGAGGCTGCCTCGGTGGTGAAGCCGCTGCCGAAGAGCCCGCAGATGATGCGTTTTTAGGTTCAGATGAATAAAATAACTACTTCTTCTCGTCGTACCCTATCTCTTCTTTTGTCAGGTAACATGCAGGGTCATCGGCCCAGACATTGCAGTATATTGCTTCTGCACGCACACGGAAGTTGCCATTGCAGATATCGAACCACTTGCATCTCGCGCACCTGTCGGCATTGGCTTTTATGAGAGCTTTGCGGTTTTTAAGTCCCTTCATAAGCTCATTGCTCGTGTCTGTCCAGATCTCGCTGAATTTCCTTTCTTTCACGTTGCCGAAGGAGTAGTGCCTCCAGAACTGGTCTGCGTGAACTGAGCCGTCCCAGGAAACGCAGGCTATGCCGATGCCCGTGGAATTCCCCTGATTCATCTGGAGAAGCTCGAACACGTCCTTTGCGCGCTCAGGGTCTTCCTTCAGCAGGCGGAAATAAACATAAGGTCCATCGCAGTGGTTGTCCACAGTGAGAACTTCCATCGGGAAACCTCTCTCATGCATCGCTTTTGTCCTGTCCATGATAAGGTCAAGCGTCTTCCTGCTTTCTTCGTGTGTGAGGTCTTCATCTACCAGTTTTGACCCGCGTCCAGCGTAAACAAGGTGGTAGAAGCATACTCGCGGTATCTTCTCTTTTTCAAGAAGATCAAATATGGCAGGGATGTCCTTGACGTTCTTTTTGTTTATAGTGAAGCGCAAGCCCACTTTTATTCCTTCTTCACGGCAGTTGCGCATGCCCTGAAGTGCCAGGTCAAAGGCGCCTTTGAAACCCCGGAATTTATCGTTGGTCTCTCTCATGCCGTCAAGGGAAACGCCCACATAGGACAGACCGATCTCTTTTAGCACTTTTGCCATCTTCTTATCTATAAGAGTCCCATTTGTTGATATTACAGCACGCATACCTTTTGACCTTGCGTACAGCGCAAGCTCTGAAAGATCGGGGCGCATGAGGGGCTCGCCACCTGAAAATAATATTACAGGTGCGCCGAACTGCACAAGGTCATCCATAAGTTCCTTTCCCTGCTTCGTTGTCAGTTCGTTCGTGTACTCAATGTCCTTTGATTGGGCATAGCAGTGGACGCATTTAAGGTTGCAACGCCTGCCCATGTTCCATACAACGACCGGTTTTTTATCCTTTGAGAACTGAAGCAGATGCGAAGGGAGTTTGCCCGACTCGCGTCCGTACCTGAGAGCATCAGAGGGCTCAACAGTCCCGCAGTAAAGTTTTGAAATACCTATCATTTTTTCTCCTATTATTCAAATTCTATAAGCAATCCTTTGTGTTCATCGAATTTTATCCATATTGAGCCAGTGTTTTGCACGATTTCTTTTTCTATGTGAACAGCAATGCCGCCCTGCCAAAACGTAACATCGCCGGTAAGCGCTTTTTTTACCGGGGTGAGCTCAAACTGCTTGCAGCACCCGCCCCCGCTTGTGAATATCCTCATTGCGGAAGCTTTTTCGCTTTCAATAGCTTTCTTCATGAACTCGACAGCTCTATCGTCTATAAAAAGATTGTTCATTTTGTCTCAGATATGCTCATATTACTGCTTTCATAGATAAAACATTCATGTCATGACAATGTTGTATCCCGAAATGACTATAAAGGTATGAATAGATTAGAGGAGTTTAATGATAAAAGCAATAGAAATGGTCTGAGTACCATGGATCTAAAGACCATCGCAAAAGAAATACGGGAATTCGAAGGCGTAACGCGAAAAAAACCCATCGCTGACCTTATAAACATATTCGAGAGTGTACGTTCTGAGTATGGGAACTCTGTGGTGGATTTTGGCGATGATGCTGCTGTTATCGATATAGGTGGGGAGGATTACGTTCTATTTGCCGCGGATGGCATCTGGGCAAGGCTCATCGAAGCGAGCATGTGGTGGGCCGGATACAGCTCCGTGCTCGTTAATGTTAATGACATAGCAGCCATGGGCGGCAAGCCCGTGGCAATGGTTAATGTACTTTCCTCGAGCAATAAAAAAGCATGCAAGGAGCTTCTCAAAGGTATCAGGGACGGGATAGCGAAATTCGGCGTCCCTATGGTAGGAGGGCACCTGCATCCAGATACACCCTATACTTCGCTTTCGGTGGCTATAATCGGTACAGTGAAGAAGGGTTGCGAGATAAGGAGCAGTACGGCAAGACCGGGTGACTCAGTTATTGCGGCATTCGATTTGGATGGAAGAATGGGACCTAACTCCCCGTACAGCTTTGATTCTACAACAATGAAAGAACCCGAGGACGTGCGGGCAAAATACAGGGTGATGCATTTGCTCGGCGAAAAACACCTGCTGACATCAGCAAAGGATATCAGTAATCCCGGTGTTATCGGGACACTGGGGATGCTCGTCGAGACAAGCCGGGTTGGCGCAAGCATCGATCTATCGAAAATACCCGTCCCTGGGGATGTTAATTTTATCCAGTGGTTAAAGGTTCATCCTGCAACGGGTTTTATAGTAACGTCGCTGCCTGAAAACGAGGCAGAGGTAGTATGCCTTTTCGAGGGCGCAGGATACAGGGCTTCTGTAATTGGCAAAATTGAGAACACACTCAAACTGGATATATGTAGAGGGGACGAGCGCGTAACGGTTTTTGATTTCACAAATGATGTGGTGACCGGGATCACTCAATAAAAGTTGATTATTTTTAAATTTTTTATTCATCGCATGACTCTAAGATCTGACTCCTTCGAACCTCCGCACCTGCACGGTACGCCGCCACTATTGCGCCGAGCAGTATCGGAGCTATGAAGAAACCCGCAATGCC
>JBGOYM010000243.1:0-2900 GCA_041479675.1 Candidatus Methanoperedens sp. | reverse complement strand
TTTATGTCACAAATGAATCTCGCATCATCGAGAATTTCTCTGCATACAGGAAAGCATTTCCAGATGCGGATATCTATTATGCAGCCAAAGCCAACGGCAGTTTCGCTATTTTGAGGGTGCTTGCAAAGCAGGGCGCAGGCGCTGATGTATTCAGCTATGGTGAACTGTATATGGCGCTCCTTGCCGGGATACCGCGCGAGAAGATACTTTTCAACGGGAATTCAAAGACGGACTTTGAACTCCAGAAAGCCGTAGAACTGGGAGTAAAAGTATCAGTCGATTCGCGGGATGAACTTCATACCCTGTCAGAGATAGCTGAAAACTCGGAAAAAACCGCTCAGATAGCATTCCGCGTTAACCCCGATGTCTCTCCAAAGACGCATCCAAAAATCGCGACCGGTCTCAGTTCCTCCAAGTTCGGGATACCTTCTGGTGAGGTCGTCGATATATACCGCGAAGCTTCGAAGCTCCCCGGCGTCTCACCCTGCGGGATACACTGCCATATAGGCTCACAGATACTGGATACATCTCCATTTACAGAAGCAACGCACAAGATGATGGACCTTGTGGAAAAAGTGGTTCAACTTGGGATCGACCTTGAATTCGTTGATATGGGTTCGGGTCTGGGGATACCATATAAGAAAGATGAAAAAGCCCCAAGCCCGCGCGACCATGCGAATGCTATACTTCCTTTATTTAATGAAAGGACAGAGGCTCTTGGAATTTCCCCAAAACTCATCCTTGAGCCTGGACGCTATATTGTTGGCGATACAACCATACTTCTGACCCGTGTCAATACAATGAAAAAAGCCGCAAAGAATTTTGTGGGCGTTGATGCCGGGTTTAACCTCCTTGTCCGTCCCACGATGTACGATTCTTACCATTATGCAGTCGTTGCTAACAAAGCAGCAACACTACCTGAAGAGACATACACCATTGTTGGACCGATATGCGAGACCGGGGACATCTTCGCAAAAGACAGGGAGCTTCCCTGTATTGAAAAAGGCGACCTTATTGCCCTGCTCGATGCCGGAGCATACGGATTCAGCATGAGCAGCCAGTACAACGGCAGACCGCGATGCGCTGAGGTTCTTGTAAAAGACGGGAACTCCGATGTCATAAGGAGCGCCGAGGACGTGGGTGACCTGTTAGGGAAACAGAAGCTTCCGGCAAGATTGATGTGAAGGAGAAAGGGGACTTGAATATATTTATTTACTTTAGCGCCCGCTATCACTTAACCCAGCTTCCCCATCAGCACTTCCCTAACCTTCCTCGCATCCGCTCCACCCTTCGTCTTCTTCATCACCGCGCCCACGAGCGAGTTGAGCGCCTTCGCCTTCCCTGCCCTGAAATCAGCCGCAGCCTGCGGATTTTCCTTGATCGCTTCAAGCGCCGCGGTTTCAACGATGTCGCCCTCGACCATGACAAGACCCTTCTCTTTAATTATCTCCTCAGGCGAGCCGCCTTTATCAAGTAGCGTCCTTATGATATCCACTGCACCATCTTCTGTTATCTTCTTGCCCTCAAGGAGTTCAAGAAGTGAGAGCATATGCTCTTTCTTGAAAGCATCAATCGTAAGGTCGCGATAATTCAGTTCGCCTTTCAGCACATCGCATATCCATACCGCTGCGGTCTTCGGGTCTGCTTTCTTAGCAACATCCTCATAGAATATCGCAAGCTTCAATTCCGACGTCAGCGCCTTGGCATGATCATCAGTTATCCCGTACTGCTCCACAAAGCGCATCCTCCTTGCATCAGGCAGTTCAGGCAGCGTTTCCTTGATCGCAGGCGCCCATCCCGAAATTTTGAGAGGCACAAGGTCAGGCTCTGGGAAATATCGGTAATCGTGTGCCTCTTCCTTCGTCCTCATGGAAAGAGTTATTTCCCGCGCTTCGTCAAAGTGGCGCGTCTCCTGCACCACAACGCCCCCGCGGCGCAGCACGTTTTTCTGCCTCACGATCTCATAAAGGAGCGCGCGCTCTGCACCTTTGTGCGATGAGATATTCTTGATCTCTGCACGCTGTCCTCCCATAATGGAAATGTTAGCGTCCACTCTGAGTGCGCCCTCCAGGTTGCCATCAAACACATCAAGATACTCTATGATGTTACGAAGCTTATCCAGGTACCTCCGCGCTTCTTTCGGGCTCCGCATATCAGGCTCGCTCACTATCTCGATCAGTGCCATGCCAGAGCGGTTATAGTCGATAAGCGTGTATTTTGATCTGTCTATGGTGCCTTCATGCACAAGCCTTCCCGGATCTTCTTCCATATGAGCCCTGGTGATCCCGACCCTGTGTTCCCCGTCCTCGCCTTCTATCATAACGTAGCCCCCGCTTGATATAGGGAAGTCGTACTGCGTTATCTGGAAACCTTTCGGAAGGTCAGGATAATAGTAGTTTTTTCGGTAGAACTGTGTATGCTCTTCTACTTTGCAATTCAGCGCCAGTCCGATCTTTATCGCCGCTTCCACAGCCTTTTTATTTATCACAGGCAGCGCGCCCGGCAGTCCCAGGCAAACAGGGCAGACGTGCGAGTTAGGCGGATCATTGTGATAATCAGTAGCGCATCCACAGAACACTTTTGTCTTTAGCTTGTTCAACTGCACGTGGACTTCAAGCCCTATCATCACCCCGTCAGGATTATAGTACATTAGAATCCCTCCGGGCGCTTGCAATGGAAATTTGTGTTCTCTTCAAATGTATAGGCGGTCCGCAGTATCGCAGCTTCATCAAAATGCTTCCCAATTATCTGCATCCCGATGGGCAGACCGTCAGAGAAACCGCACGGGACTGAAATAGATGGGACGCCTGCAAGGTTTATCGGAACAGTGTCCACGTCAGCAAGATACAGGGACAATGGGTCATCTATCTTTTCTCCGAGCTTGAAAGCAGGATAAGGCA
>JBGOYM010000242.1:0-2906 GCA_041479675.1 Candidatus Methanoperedens sp. | reverse complement strand
CTGCTTGCGCTGAGGTTAGCCTCGATCCATAACCTGCATTTCATGCAGTGGATAGTATGGGGTGCCAGGGAAGCGATACTGGAAGACAGGTTCGTGGAGTTCAAGAAAAGTGTGCTTTCCGCTGGTTTTATCTGCGGGCGCATCAATGAGTAAAACTATGTCGCTCACCATGGCCGTACGGGATATTCGCTCACGGCAGAAGATAAAATTCAACCCTCCTGACAGGCCTACTGCGGTCTGGACAGGGAAGGATATCCTTGACGGGAAGCCCATCGCTGCCCTCACCGTAATATTTCAGACAACTGGATGCCGCTGGAACAACTGCACCATGTGCGGCTACGTGTACGACAGCTCTCGAAGGGCGCCGTCTCACGATGAACTGATGAAGCAGTTCGAGCACGCTCTGTCGCGCTGCAGGGATGAAGAGTTCATAGTCAAGATATTCACCTCAGGCAGCTTCCTTGACGATGGGGAGATACCCACAGCTACAAGAATAGAGATGCTATCCCGCCTTGGTGCCGATGCTCGCGTGAAAAAGGTCATTGCAGAAACAAGACCAGAATATGTGACGCAAGATAAAGTCTCTGAATGCACTGCTGCCCTGGGTAAAAGGTTCGAGGTAGCTGTCGGGCTTGAGACGAGTAATGACATGATACGCAAGGACACTATCAACAAAGGCTTCTCATTCGCAGATTTTGTGAATGCAAGTAAAATTGCAGAGCGAGAGAATGCAACAGTCAAAGCATATCTTCTTCTTAAACCTCCATTCCTTTCAGAAGGTGTTGCCATCAGTGATATTATACGTTCAATAACTGATGCGGCGCATTATGCGGGAACCATATCCGTAAATCTCTGTAACGTCCAGAAAGGAACGCTCGTGGATGAAATGTTCGAGCGCGGTGACTACCGCCCTCCGTGGCTCTGGAGCGCAGTTGAGGTCTTGAAGCGGGGAAAAGAAGCCAATTCTGGCACTGTAATTATGTCAGATCCGGTTGCTGCCGGCTCATCGCGCGGTCCACATAACTGCGGGAAGTGCGATAAAGACATGGCTGAAGCGATACGTATTTTTTCGCTGACGCAGGACACCATGATCTTTGAAGGTCTCAATTGTGATTGCAGGGAGCTCTGGGAAAAAGTGGTCGAGCTTGAGAGGTTCGCGTTCGGCGCGGTTATAGTGAAGTAAAAAAGCGGTTCATCAATATCGATGTTGGAGAAGCTGTAAATGATCAATGAAATCCCGGGTTTGAATTCATCTCCTCTATCCCCCATCCCAGGAACTCCTTGATAATGACATAAGCCATCTCAGGCGGTATCGCCCCGACCTCTGTGCATATCAGGTCAATATACTCTCGCGGGGTAACGTCAAACGCAGGGTTCTTTATGCTCACGTTTGGCAACTCAGCAAGCTTTTCCCTGCTCAAAACCTCTGCTGTGTCCCGCTCTTCTATCTCTACAAGCTCACCCAGTATCGTTCTCGGGCTAAACTTGTAGGTCTCGGCAGCGATTATCACGTTCCTCCTCGACTCATGCGCAGCCATTGCAAGTTGCGAAGTCCCGATTTTGTTGATGACAGAGCCATTCACCGTTACTGCATCTGCACCCATGACCACAAGGTCTACTTCTTTCATGAAATACCGCACAGCAGAATCAACTATCAGCGAGGTCTTTATACCAAGACTATCAAGCTGCTTTATGGTCAATAGTCCCTGCAGCCTGGGTCTTGATTCCGTAGCAATGACCTTGATATCCTTTCCCTGCGCATGAGCCGCAGCAATGATGGATATCGCCGCTGATGAATTGCAGTGTGTCATGATAGTATCCCCGTCCCGCACCCGTTTTGCCCCTATCTCCCCGATCCTCTTAACGGCATTCTCCGAACCGGTGATGAACTCATCTGCCAGCTTTTTGATATTCATCCTTGCTTCATCCACGTTCTTCCCCTTATACCGCATCACGGCCCTCACCGCATTCGGCAGCGATACAGCGGTCGGGCGAGTGCTAACAAGCAGTTCTTCCGCGAGTTTCATTTTTTCATTGAACTCACCAATATCATCTGCTGCAAGCCTCTGTGCATAATTCCGCAGTTCCACAGCCGCAGCTCGCGCTATCCTCCCGGCGCCGCGTATCTCCATGGATTTTATCTTCGCGGCGGTTTCCTTAAGCTGTTTCATGCTCGATCCTACGGTATATTAGATCCATATTCACGTTCTTTTCCACGAACCAGGCAAGTTCCTCAATGCTATCGCCTTCTTCCCTGTCTCTAAATATCATACCTCTACGCTTATATAAATAACCCAAAAATGAGTTCCTGATATTCCCGTTCTCGAACAAACCGTGCAGGTAAGTTCCGATAACAAGTCCGTTAGTACTCACGCAACCGTCGTCCCCAAAAGCAGGCCCAACCTCTCCATTTTTCAGGTTGATCAAGGTCTCACCCATGTGTATCTCATATCCTTTTACCTTTTCACTTTTTATCTGCCCCAGGATAGCACCGTCCCCGGTTACTGTTTTCTCCACCTGCTCGGTCTTTTTCTGATATTCGCAAAAGCGTGTGGATACGTTTAGAAGACCAAGACCTTTTACTGAAATTGCACCGCCTGTCCCTTCTATCCCGCTGTCTATTATCTCTTCTCCCAGCATCTGGTATCCTCCGCATATCCCGATTATGGGTGTTCCTTTTTCTGCTTCTGCTATTATTTTCTTATCCATTCCTCCCTTCAGGTCATTGAGGTCATCGATGGTGTTTTTTGTTCCTGGAAGGATAATAGCGTCATACCCTGGAAGGTCGTCACCAATATCTACGTACCTTATATCAGCGTACTTTTCAAGAGGTTCAAAATCGGTGAAGTTGGATATGTGCGGTAATCTCACAACTGCGATCCTGACAGGATGGTTATTACAGATCT
>JBGOYM010000241.1:0-2945 GCA_041479675.1 Candidatus Methanoperedens sp. | reverse complement strand
GTTCTGGCGCATAAGGAAGAGCTGCTGTTGCTGCTGCACTGGGCGGATATGCGGACGGCGAGTGTGAGGGAGAAGAAGGAAAAGAAAATTTAATACCAAGTAAACGTATTCATATATTCATGGAAAGAACAATCACGGTCTCAGATGATGTTTACAAAGAACTTCTAAAAATAAGGAGCCACAGGAGCTTTTCAGAGATTTTGGGTGAATTAATCTGGAGGAAAGGGAACCTGAAAACGCTAGAAATCGGGTTTGGAACCCGAGATAGCAAGGAAAAGGAGATACTGAAAACAGAAATTAAAAAAGTTGAAGAGGAATTCCAGAAATGGATTTGATCCTTGACACAAGCATAATTATAGAGATTTTTGGCGGTAATGAAAGGATTCACGAACATCTGAAAAATTATGAAAATAAGGTATTCGGCATAACGTCCGTAACGGAATTTGAGATGTTCTGCGTTGATCTAAATGAGAGAGAAGTGATAATGCTGGATAGCCTTGAAACATGCGATTTTGATAAAAAGGCTGGAAGAATCGGCGGATATATTTTTAAGGACTTGAAGAAAGCTGGAAGGATGCCAAAGATAAAAGATCTACTGATTGCCGCAACCTGTATAGCCAACAACAAAAAGCTGATAACAGGCGATGGAGATTTCGAGTCCTTCAAGAAATACGGGTTGGACGTAGAAATTATTTAGCGGGATGCCGAGGCGCAGGCAATCGCCTACCACGATGGGATGTATGTGCCTGAAGGGCATGCGATGGCGCATAAGGAAGAGCCGTTGCTGCTGTTGTTGCACTGGGCATGTCGAGAAGCTGAAGTTGATCATCTCACGGGAAAAACCGAAATGGATAATATACGATCAAGGAGATCAATGGTCTCTCACTTGCGGAGGATGACTGGCAGTATCATGTCAGCATCAATCATACAGCGATGTGTGAGAATACGGAATCCATCGTAAACAGGCGGAGTCTGGGAATATATTACTTCCCGGAGCAGGTTGCTCAAAACGGACGTTTTCATATTTGAGGTCTCGCAGGCTGAGGCTGAGGAGGTCTCGACCGCTACGGGCAAACAGCGGAGGTTCTCGATCACATCTGCACATGGGTACGCAGCCCTGTCATACGCTCTGCTTCCCTACATTGGTCATCGGTTAAGGAGTTTGACAGAGTCGGTATGTATTATTTTCCAAAATTTCAATGATTTCATACGATTATCCAATTTAATTTAAATCGAACACGTATGACACGGATTGGACGGATTTTCACGGATTTTTTTTGGTAAAAGGCTCCAAATAATTGTAATCTCTAAGTTCTCAGAGTAACATTCATAGAAGTGAGGGATGTGGCATCAAGTGGAAGATAAAGAACTCGGAAAAGAAGGTTACTTGCCTGCTAAGCCATAATGTATGTGAATAAAGCCGTAATGTTTGCAAATGCAACCACAAAGTTTGTGAGTGAAAACCATAAACTCCATGAGTTTGCTTTCAGAGTTCGTTGTTCAAGCATACAAGCTTAATCTCGTTCTCATTACTGGCAAATCCCTATGACAAATTACCGTAACTGCCTGAGTTTATTCAATTCTAAGACTGGTTTGTATCCCTTCGAAACCGGGAACCAATTATTTACCACAATAGGAGTTTGTGTTCCAAGAGCCATCCCTATTGCAAAGGCAAGAATTATCGGACAGCTCAAATAAAGTTCAATAGTTTTAATTTCCTTGTTAGATGCAAGGTTCAGCAGATACGTTGTAACTTCTCGTGATGCTCTGAGCCAGTCGGCATTTAATGGAATTGTGCCTTCCATTGTGCTCCTGATATGAAATGCCGGGACATTGCGTTCATCTGAGATTTTCTCTACGTCGCCTTTTAAGTCATGCCCTGCCAGAAATAAAGATACCAGCACCGTGGATGATAACGTTTGAGGCTCTTCAACTCTAATAAATTGATTTGTTGTATTTACCCTGGATTTGAGTATATGCACACCATCCTGATTGAGAGAGCTCAAGGAATAAAAATCTATTACAGGATGGTATGGATTATCTCCACTTCCTTTTTGATAATGATGCAGAACCACTTCGTATTTGGTTCCTATGATCGAACCCAATCCAATTGCCAGAGCCGCAGGACAGTTCAGAAATATATGAAACACTTTGCGCCCTTTCAATTTTGCAGATAGTTTAATGATTTTATTCTCAAACGAGTGTACAAGAGCCTCCCACTCAGGCTGGTTTTCGGTTAGATTGTTTTCCCTTTTGATAATGTAGTTATCCTGGTCAACATTAAAGTCATCTTCGAAGGATTGCCTGTCAAAACCATATTCTTTCATGGCATGAAGTACATCAGAGACCATGGATGCATATTCATCATCATTCCTGCCTGCCAGAACCACGATAGGGATATGTTTTTCCCTGAATATGTTATGAACAGACATAGTCTCTTTCAATAAACCCCATAATAGTATTGCCAATAAGAGAATGAGAAATATCCAGACAGGTTTTGGAAGATTGCTAAAAAGGGCAGCAACAATACTGGCAATCCCCAATAATGAGTCGCGTTTCTTGTTCAGAAGATAAAGAAAATATTCATAGCAGTCTTTTAACACAAGGATCCCTCTCTATGAGATTCATCTACATATTCTCCCTTCATCCCGGATTGCCTGCAAATTTATGATTTCTTCGACATGCAGTTCCGCTATGAAAACAGCTGCTGCCGGCGCGAATCCCGGCAAATAGATATTGTATTCTCCTCTCAGGAGACTTCCTGAAGAGATCTTTGCAGCGCTTATCAGATTTTCAAATTCATTCATGTACCTGAACAGTTAGACTTTTCCCCCCTACATCCTTCAACCGTACCCTCTCAATAACTCAATTTCACATTCTATCAACTGTTTTTTATCATCAAATCCGACCGAAATATTTATCTTTTTGTAGGGGCATTACTCCCT
>JBGOYM010000240.1:0-2946 GCA_041479675.1 Candidatus Methanoperedens sp. | reverse complement strand
GAATGCCAGTGCTCCATCAGGATCCACAAAAACTTCAAACATCTTGCCATGTGTCTTATAATGTGCGATTATAGACTCATCGAGCGTGACCATGTCGGTTCACTCTTCTTTCTTCTTTCCCTTTCCCCTGGTTTCAGAAGCGTGCATCTTTATGACCTGGTTTACATATTTCTCGACTTCGGAAGGTTCAAGCTTCCGGTATTTCCTGTTGGCAAGCTCAATGACCCCAACCTCGATAGTTGAAGCATTGAAAACGCCTTCTGTTGTACTGTGTAGCGCCTCAAGCCCCAGGATTATCGCACCTTCAAGATCAATGTCATCCCTGTATTTTTTCTCAAACACTTCCATTGTTTCGGTTCGTCCCGAACCGATGCCTGTGGCTTTGTATTCAAGCAGCGCGCCGCTTGGATCGGTCTCGAAAAGCCGCGACCTGTTGTCATCCACGCCTGCGATAAGAAGCGCTGTTCCGAAAGGTCTTACGCCTCCGTACTGCGTGTAAGATTGTTTGAAATCGCAAATTTTCTTGGAAAGTACCTCTACCCCGATGGGTTCGTCATAGGTGACCATGTTTATCTGCGCCTCAACCCTTGCGCGGTCGATGAGAGCCCTCGCATCCGCTACCAGCCCGGAAGTTGCTGCTCCGATATGATTATCGATCTGGAATATCTTTTCAATAGACTCTGCTTCAAGGAGTTTGCTTGTTACACGCTTATCAACCAGCAGCGCCACTCCATTTGTCGCTTTAACTCCTACCGCGGTCGTTCCACGTTTTACTGCCTCTCGTGCATACTCAACCTGGAACAACCTTCCATCAGGGCTGAATACTGTTATCGCCCTGTCATATCCCATCTGTGGTGCCATTTGCATTATATCATCTCCGAGATTTTAAAAAGGTAATACTTTTAGATGCTCCTGTTAATCTTTCTCTGGTCGGTCTCTTTAATGATACTCTGTTGTATAAACTTTTCCATTGCCCCCTTCACAGTACCTGAAATGCCAAGGACCTGGATGGAAACGCAGTCCCCCCCGACCCTGTTTATGCATGCAAGGGAAGCTCTTGTATCTGACGTCCTGTCTTTCTGGCAGCGCAGTACCCCGAATCCCCCGTCATATGACATAAGCGCTGGATTTATTTCGCTTGTCCCTTTATCTCCGAACAGTGAGTACATTGAATCAAATAATTCAACAGTCAGCTCTCTACGGTTTATCGTATTCTCTGAAATTATCTTGAATGCGATATACCGTTTCTTCTCGCGAAGCACAGGAAGTGTCTTCATATTATTTCAACACCTTCCTGTATGTGCCCTGTGCTTTTTTTTCGTATTATATCAAGAGGAACTGTGCTCATACCGTCAACAGCTTCTTTCAGGCTCATGCCGAACAGACCTCCAAGTGCTGCCATCTCCCTTGGAGAGCGGAAATCATACATGGAATAGGGCTCACAGGTCAGAACCATTTGCAGGTCGTACTTTCGGGCGTACATCAGGTTTGTCCTCATTATCCGCAGTTCCAGTGCCCTCTCCTCACCTCTTGTGTGTATAATGGAACCGATATTAAAACCAAGCGCAATTGAATTATCAGATGCTATTTTACCAAGGACGTTGTTGAATTTAACTGGCTGCAAAATGATATCAAGCCTTTCTGTTTCCACAGCAGCTCGTGTTACCTCTTCGTCCCTCCCACAAGCTATCAGGATATCGCCTTTATCTTTGTATTTTCTTATTTCATCCCTGAGCTTTGATGGTTTCCCTGAAACTTCAATTGCGTTATAGATCAAAAAATCCCCGGGTAATTGGTTCAGATCAGTTCGGTTCTTTTTCAGGTTGAGCGCTGCTATCCCTGAGTACCCGAATTCTTTTGCCGCAAAAACAAGACTGAAAATAGAGTCAATTTCGTCTGGTAAATGAACAAAAAAATCATAGAACTTTGCGTTGAACATGGACATGTTTCATATCCGTTTAAGCATTAACGACATTATCCCTGCTTTACCATCCGTATTTGGTCCAGATGGAAGACCAAACATTTCCTTCTCTCCGGATCCTCCAAAAAATTCCTTATCCCACCGCGCGGTTATTTCTTTAAAAATTCTTTTATAGGCGATACAGTGCGGATCAACGCCCTTTATTTCACCATTAGTAGGTGCTATGGCATTGTAGGGACATCCTCCCCTGCAGAATTTGATGTATTTACATTCACCACAATTCCTGTCCACATAATCCTTGAACTCAAACATCAGCTTCCAGGCACTGGACTTTGAAAGATCCTCAATGCCGGGATGGTCATAGACATTCCCCATAACATATTCTGGCATACCTACAAAGCGGTAGCAGGGATATATACCCCCGTCCGGCCCCACAGCAAAGGTATCCCCCATACAATCAACGAACGTGCATACATTGCCTTTACTGGTTAACACGCATTTGCACAGGTGGTCAATATTCATGATCTCGATCTTGCCAGGGTTTTCCAGATATTTATCCAGAAGATATACCAGCAATTCTCCATACTCTTCCGGAGAAAGCGCCCATTTCCCGGGATTATCAGAACGCAGTGAAGGAAGTGCAGGATGCAACTTAAGATTCAGACCGTTCTCAAGGAAAAAATTGAAAATATCTTCTTTGAATTTTATGGAATAAGATGTAAAAGTGCAGATAAAGCTGACTTTGAGACCATTTTCTGTTGCGATCACATAGCCATCTAAGGTTTTATCGTAGTATCCTTTTCCTCTTTGATGGTCTGTTATCTCTTGCGGTCCGTCAAGACTTGAGCCTATTGGAATATTATACTCAGCAAGGATCTGTGCAATTTCAGGCGTCATTTTCCAGAGGTTTGTCTGCATGGCTAGAGCAGGTTTCAGATGGCTCAAACCCCCGGTCAATAATGGCAACGCTTCCCTGTAAAATTTTGCACCTGCAAGCAGCGGTTCGCCCCCGTGGAAAGTAAATG
>JBGOYM010000239.1:0-2956 GCA_041479675.1 Candidatus Methanoperedens sp. | reverse complement strand
GGTTGTGTGACTATATTTAGAATTATTTAAGACTTATGCACAAGTGAAAAACAATTCCCTCACTCATTTCCTGAAATATTTCCACACTTCCTCAGCATCCTTTTTCCTGACCCCCGGCACCTTTCCTATCTCCTCCACATCAGCCTTCCTCAACTTCTCCACAGACCCAAAATACCGAAGCAGCGCCTGTTTCTTCTTTTCCCCTATACCAGAGATTTTATCCAGTTCCGACTCAACGATCCTTTTCCCCCTTAATTTCCTGTGATATCCCAATGCGAACCTGTGCGCTTCATCCCGTATCCTCTGCACAAGTTTCCGCGCGGGCGAATCCTCTGGCAGAATGACCGGAGCCTCCCTACCTGGCAGGAAAATATATTCGAATTCCTTGGCAAGCGCAGCCACATCAAGAGACAGCCCCAGGCTTCCAATTGCGGCAAGTGCAGCGCCAAGCTGTCCTTTTCCCCCGTCAATTAAAACAAGGTCAGGCATCTTTTTTCCTTCCTCTTTCCTCCTCGCATAAGCGCGCCCCACAACTTCTCCCATCATGGCAAAATCATCCGTACCCTTCACGGTCTTTATCTTAAACCGCCTGTAGTTCTTTTTGTCAGGTATCCCATTCACGAAAACCACAAGTGAACCCGTGGCGTCCGTACCGCTGATATTCGAGATGTCAAAAGCCTCAATAACGGACGGCGTACCAGGCAGAGAAAGCGCCTTCTGAAGTGTCAGAAGCGCCTCGTTCTTACCTTCATGAAGTAATTCCTGGCCAAGCAGCATACGGGCGTTCTCCCGTGCAAGGTTCATAAGACCTTTCTCCACTGCGTTCTTTGGTGTCTTGAGCCTTGAACCCTTATCGGAGAGCCATAGCGATATGGATCCATCCGTTACCTCGACCGGGATTATTAATTCCTGCGGCGGTATGGCGTCAAGATAATACTGTTTTATAAAACTTGACAGCATCTCTTCCTCATCAGAGCCAGCCGTGGCAAGTGTAAATGTGTCACGACCCCTGAGCTTCCCTTCGTTCACATGGAATACCTGAAGGGCTGCCTTTTCCCCAGCGATGGCATAAGCTAGAACATCCTGTTCTTTTAACCCATGCACGTTCACGCGCTGTTTTTCGGAAAGTTCTCGCAGTGCATTGATCTGATCGCGGATTCGTGCTGCTTTTTCATATTCCTGATCTTTTGAAAGTAGTTCCATCTCATGAGTTAGCAACTGGATCAGCTGGCTGCTTCTTCCCCTGAGGAGTTCAGACACATTTCTGATGATCCCAAGGTATTCTTCCTTCGTAACCGCCCCTATACACGGAGCAATGCACTGTTTAATATGACAGTTGAGACACGGTGTGCAGGGTAATTTCTTCCTGCATCTTCTTATACCCAGACTCGATGCCATTTTTAAGAGTTCGCGTACAGACCTTGAACTTGGATAAGGACCGAAGTACTGCGCACCGTCCCGCTCCCGCCGCCGCGCAATGCAGATGCGCGGGTATTCCTCGTTCGTTATCTTGATGAAAGGATACGCCTTATCATCCCGAAGTTTCACATTATAACGCGGAGCATGCTCTTTTATAAGATTTGATTCCAGAACAAGCGCCTCGACTTCAGTTCCGGTGACGATATACTCAAGTCCTTCGATATTCCGCATGAGCATCCGGGTTTTAGGCGAGTCGGACTCCCTGAAATACTGGCTCACCCTGTCCCTCAGGGATGATGCTTTTCCCACATATATGAGCTTATTCTCCAGGTCTTTCATAAGGTAGACACCCGGAGATTTTGGGAGTCTTTTAGCGTATTCGATATTTACTGCCATAATGAATACCGATACTATAGCATAATTTATAAATTTTGTTTTAATGAGACATTTCTATCTCATCCAGTGTTTTATCCACATCGCTCTCTTCACCAATCCTTGAAAGGACATCCATAACCCTTGCAATCGGTACGTTAACACTTTCAGCGATCTTGGAAATCGAATATCCTTTTTTATGAAATTCGATAATTAGTTCTTCCGTTACTTCTTTTGCAATGTACTTCCTGGCTATCGCTGAGATGGGGAGATACTCTTCTTTTGATTTCCTCTTCAGGTAATTTGCGATCAAATCGGGAAGTGTCACATTAATATTTGTTCCCATATTTTCACCATCCTTCTATTCTTTTTAAAACTTTATCAATGTCCCTTGTCCTTATGTATATTTTTTTTAAATTATTCAAAAACGTTATGCACTGATTCTTGTTAATTTTGCCTTTTCTCAATAGAAATGCCGCAAATTCTGGCGTTGTATAACACTTTATATTATTTTCAGAGGCAATATTTTTTAGTAAAAGGTCATCGCTGACCACAATGCATTGTTTCCGGTGCTTATAGCAGGTATTCAGTAAACTTACGTCCGTACTTGAAAGGCGTTGTTTTTTGTCATTACTTAGATCAATGCTGCCTGACTCCTTTTGCAGTATCTCGACCTTGTAATTATCTATTTCAACACCGAGTTCATTTTGGATTTCGAGTGCTACGCTTTGTATGGTAGATAGCTTCACTACCTGCAATATTTCAGATTTTATTCTGAGGGTATTTATTAGAAATGTAGCATTTACAATGATTTGCATAAATTGTGTAATTTGCATATATTATATGGAAATATTTAAATCTATGGTACTGTAAAGAATGCCAAAAACACAAAAGAATATACAGGATAACAGGATGCACAGGATTAATATTCAAATCCTGTCGATCCTGTTAATACGTCTTAGCCATTATTGCCATATCTTCCGTTTCCCTTCCGCAGACAGGGCACTTTCCAGAGCCCCGACCTAGGTCTCCCTCAGGGACACCGAGTATCCCGGCACCCACTGCTTCTTCCATAGCAAGTCCGCATTCGCGTTCAAGACACCAGGGTATCCTTGCGATGCCTGTCGTGATCCTTTCCTTTACTTCTTCAAGTGTATCACAGTTG
>JBGOYM010000238.1:0-2986 GCA_041479675.1 Candidatus Methanoperedens sp. | reverse complement strand
AGTGGTTATTAGTAACATATACTTCAGTAAATTTATTTCTAATAATATAACCTACATTAAAATCATTTTCAATGTTTTTATTTAGTTTCGTATAAACCCTTATTTTTGCCTCTTCTTCTGACTGGAATACCTTTCTATTATCGCCGTTATTATCTAACATTTCTACTTTTACAATTTCAGCATCCCCTGTCCCAAATCTCACTCCCATTTTAAGATTTGAAGCGTCATTTTTTCCAGCATTCAAACTCATCGTAGTTGCCAAATTTTTTTCTTCACAGATTACCTTCGCCCATCCCCACGCTGCCCAGCAATAGCCGAGGTCTTCACCAGTCCCCGATGTAACAAATTTAATGGTAACCTCCTTCCCATAGTATTCCTCAAGACCTGTCTTGAAATTATGCCACCCCTTCTCATGCTGATTCTTCCCCGGCTCAAGCGCCCTTGAAAACAAGTTCTTCTCCACGCCCTCGCACCTAACGTTAATATCAAACCGTACTCCCTGTTTTATCTTATCCCATGCACCCGGCAGCAGTCCAATAGCAAAAGCAAGCGATGAGCCCTGCTCAACCTTCAGGTCGTACTCGATCTCCGAAGGGGGATGAACGAAGATAACCTTCCGAGGAGTGGATTTTACCTCGATAATCTGCTCTCGCACATAATCAGGTTGCAGGGATTTTTTCCTTGCGCTTTTAAGATTATCTACAAAATTATATACAACATCATATCCTTCGCCAAGAATCTCCCCTCTCTCCTCCAGATTCCCCTCATTATACGCCCTCTCCCTCTCCGCTATCAGAGCATGGTATTTGTTAACAACCGTATTTGCATCCCCTCTCTCTATTATCCTCCCCCCGTCAAGAAGCATCGCATAGCTGCAAAGGTTGCGCACAGCCTCCGTATCATGCCCCACGTACAGGATAGTCTTCCCTGCCTCCTGCATCTCCCTTATCTTCCTGAAGCACCTGTGCTGGAATATGGCATCCCCAACAGCAAGAGCCTCGTCCACGATAAGTATATCCGAATTCACGTTCACCGCAACCGAAAAAGCCAGCCTGACGATCATACCCGAAGAATATGTCCGCAGGGGCTGGTTAATGAAATCCCCGAGCTCCGAGAAGTGCAGTATCTCATCGAACTTACCATCGATCTCCTCTTTTGATAAGCCCATTATAGAGCCGTACATATACACATTATCCCTTCCCGTGAACTCCGGGTGAAAACCTGACCCTAATTCAAGTATCGCCGAGACCTTGCCCTTGACCTCGTACGAGCCGCCGCTTGGCTCAAGCACGCCCGCTAAAATGCTGAGCAAAGTGCTCTTCCCGGAGCCGTTCTGCCCTATTATGCCCACGGTCGTGCCTTTTGGCACCTCAAAGTCTATATCCCGAAGCGCCCAGAAGTCAGCGTGTCCGTTCAGCCTGCCCATGCTCATGTACTCAAGGGCGCGCTTCCCTGAGGAGCCGTAAAGTTTGAATTTCTTGGACAGGTTATTGACCTTGATGGCGATCATAATAGCGCGCTGAAAATTTTATTAAGCTTCCACCATCTTTTCTATCCTGGAAACAGTACCCTTGAGCGCAGTGATCTCCTGCCTTAGCTCAAGGATTTCCTGATGCACGTCTTTAAAGCTCTTTAGTTCATGAGTGATGGAATTAAAACCTTCCTTTGTGATATTGATGTGTTCTTCTTGTTTAGCGAGAATATTATTAAACCCTTCTTTAGTTATAGAGATATGTTCATCCTGTTTCTGAAGTATTTCTTTAGATATAGAGATATGTTCATCCTGTTTCTGAAGTATTTCTTTAGTTATAGAGATATGTTCATCCTGCTTATCTAAAATTTTCCTGGTTAGACCGATGTGCTCCTTTTGATTTTTTAACAGAGCAACACCGCTTACTGCGATCTTTGAAAGCTGTGACGCAGAAAAGCTGCGGGAATAAGCCTCTATTGTTCTTATATCCCCATCATAGTCCTCAACTGAAATGTCTGCAACTTCGGCATCATCGGGGTAATTATTCTCAACGAATTTTATAAAGATATCGATCTTTTCCTTAGTACCTCCAACCAGTACCTCTACAATCTCTGTTTCATTTTTTATATTTCTTGCACTGAAATTGGGAATAAAAAGTGCTTCTGCTTCATCCAGCAGGAAAGCCCGGTAACCTACGCTGTGTACCTTTGGACCTTTTATCAGAATCTTACGCTTTTCCATTGCATCCTCTTTTGCTTATTAATCTTTCTCGCACTTAATTATTTCTACTGTATCCTTTGATAACCCCATTATGGAGCCGTACATATAGACGCTGTCCCTGCCTGTGAACTCTGGATGGAAGCCTGAGCCGTTCTGTCCTATTATTCCTACGGTCGTGCCTTTTGGCGCCTCGAAGCTTATCTCGCGCAGCGTTGGATATCATAGAAGCTCGCTGAACCCTCTTTTTGTCTTCTGGAAGATAAGGATGCTGATATATAAGAATATTATCGAGAACAGGAGAAAGGGCAGGAGTTTATCAAGTCCAGGGAACCTGCCATAGAACAGCATATCCCTGTATATCTCAAGCATATAATATGCGGGGTTAAGATGCACTATCCACATCATGCTCTCCGGTATCACGTTCACCGTATACACAATCGGTGTCCCCCAGAACCATATCATGAAAAGGGAACCCAGGATCTGGGGTATATCCCGGAAAAATACTGTTGCGCTTGAAAAGATAAGGCTTAACGAAAGGGTGAACATCATTTGCAGTACGATGCCTATTGGCAGGAAGACGATATAGATGCTTGGAGCGCCTTTCAGTATGATGAATAATATCATGAATATCGCAAGTCCGATCAGGAGATTTACGAATTCCGATAAGATCGTATATACAGGAAAAATCTCACTGGGGAATGGCACCTTTTTAATATAGTTCTTATTATTCACGATCGAACCAGAGGCGCGCATCACCGACTCGCTAAATGCCGTCCATGGTAAAATGCCAGCGCT
>JBGOYM010000237.1:0-2996 GCA_041479675.1 Candidatus Methanoperedens sp. | reverse complement strand
TTCATTTGCCAACCAGATCCTTGCTGAACCCACCAAGATCCTTCGCTGCGCCGCAGAGCACGATGATGAAAGATTTCTGGATACGGTTGCTGACCTGTTTAAATTGAATGGTGCAAAAGAAAAAAAGCAGGTAGAATAAACAGCCAAGAGGGACAGGTATATATAGGGATTTTGCATATTATATAATGGTGTTCGAATGAGGCTCAGTAAAACAAACATTTTATTGATTGGTATCGTACCAATTATCTTTGGATTATTTATAGTATACAACTATTTTGTTTCTATCGATATATTATACAAGCAGGGTCTGACAGTCTATCGTACTTACGACCAGCTCTACGTTATCGGTATAGCGGGGTTTTTGGGCATGTCTGCTTACTGGAGCATCCTTGTTTATTACATTTATATGGTCCAGGAGAATGAGTTGCTCATCCAGAATAATTTCAACGATCTTGCAGGCAGCGGTACAAAGCATCTGGAAAACGCAAAGAATCTGATAGGAAAGGTACTTGACGACATCAAGAAAAGCGAAAAGTTGAAAATTTAAAATGGAAAATAGACACAAAATAAAAGCAGCTTTGCAGGGCTTGTTCCCGATGTTACAATGACCTGACCGTCACTGATGTCAAGACCGAAGATGGATGATGCTTCTGCCAGCGCCCTCGAGTTCATGCGCGCGCTCAAGTTTCTTCGGTTTCAAGAAGCCAGTACCAGAGTGGCACATACCGTATCCTTTTTCCATCAACTTTTTTCTCATCGAACAGGTCGGATGTTATGACAGTACCTTCTGGAATGTTGAAATATTTAAGTCCTGAAACAAGACCGTTGACCTCCCTTGCACGAGTATCAGTGTCTGATATATCGGAACAAACCTGTATCAAGCAGCTTGCTTTTAGACCTTCCTTTATCACAAAATCCACTTCAAGACCTTTATCATTCTGCCAGTAATATATTTCACGGTTTGATCTCAAAAGCTGCAGGAACACAAGATTTTCATACAATTGCCCGATATTATTTAAAAAGCGGAAAGAAACCGCATTGACCATCCCGGTATCTATGCAATATAATTTCCTGGGTTTATTTATCTGCTTCTTTAAAGAGTAATCATAATGCTTTATGCTGAACAATAAAAATGCGTCTTCAAGATAGGACAGGTAATTGATTATTACATCTGTGCTCAATGTGACATAGTTTGAAAATATTTTTTTCAATGAATTGAACGTATATGCCTTTGCGATATTTGATATGCAGAAAATGCTCAATTGTTTCAGTGTTTGAGCGCTGCGAAGGTTATGCCTTGATATTATGTCCTTATGGATTATATCTTCAAAATAGGACTGCATCAATTCCATGTGTTTTATTGATGGATAGAATATGACTTCTGGAAAACCGCCTTTTTCAAGGTATTCATTGAATCGCTTTTTGATTTCGATATTCTTTTTTGAATAGGGCAGATTTTTCAGATCTAATTTGACTTCATGCGCTTCAAGGAATTCGGCAAAGCTGAATGGGAACATTCGGGATGTTAAATGTCTTCCGGTCAGTAGGGTTGATAGATCGCTTGACAGGAGCGATGCATTCGAACCACTGATCACGATCTTGATATGCCGTTCTCTGTCATACGTACTTTTTATCCATTTTTCCCAATCCGGTATGTTCTGGATCTCGTCAAGGAACAGGTATAATTTATGTTTTGGGGATACTTCATAGAACTCTCTGTAAGTATCGACCAGCAATCGTAATTCATCGCCATTTAAAGGCAAAAGCCTGTCGTCGTCCAGATTGATGTAAAGTATGTTTGTTCTTGGTGTGCCCGACTCAATCAGTGATGAGATAAGCTGATACATAAAATATGTCTTGCCGCAGCGCCTTACTCCGAGAATGTCAGCAACATGGGGGCTGTCAAGGCGCAGTGTTTTATGGCGCATGTGGAATTCGGGTAGCTCGCGTTCCTGCCATTCCACAAAAACATATTTTAGTTTAGCTTTTGGGTCCATGAAATATAGTATGGGTGCGCAGTGATTTATATTTATCGTTTATACTCGACAAATTTTGATTGTTTTGTTGTTTATATACGACATGAAAAGCGAATTATAGTATCCGGGTGACTCTACTTCACTGAGCATTTTTATTTTAGCGTGCTTCAAGCTTACGACTTCGACCTTCCTTACACTCATTGACCGTCAGATTAAAGTAACATGGAAACAAAAATCATCTTGTGCAGGTGACTTCGCAGGAAATGGTAAGCCGTGTGGGTAAGGCTTGCAGCGCACCTTTATAGTCGCCCCACATTGAAGCCCTGCACCCAATCAGGCTAAAGAGTACGCAGAGAACTTCCCGAATTGTCAGGTGGTGGTTGTTTCAAATGGCTACTGTTACACGCTCGATCCTGAAAACGAAGGGTAGCCTTGCCTTATTGAGATATCTTCTGCCCACATCAGTTATTCAATTGATGAAGGTTCACAACCATGAAGTCTATCGATTGATCGACATAGCTCTCGGTGCCGCCTGCCGACTCTGTAATGTATATTGCCTCAAGCTCCTTGCGCCAATCGTAAACGTCAGTGGTCAGCGTTCTGTACTTGTTGCTGCCGCGCCGGTCCGGTGCGCGCAAATACCCATCGAATAACTTCTTATTCCCGTCATAGAACCTGATCCCGCGTGCCTTTTCGAGTGCAGGGTCTGGCGTATTCCTGACTGAAGTTATCCGCAGCACATCGCCTTCGAATAACGACCTGGTTAGCTCTATCGACGCACCTTTCGGGTGCAGAACTCCATATGAACCATTCCCGAAGCCGTCTGGGCTCTTTATATAACCTTCAAATCTTAGTGTCACAGTGACAACGGTATTGTCCTGCGTTGTAATAATACTATTGTATTACTAAGCCTTGCACTTTTTAAAATAATTTCGACAAAATTACTTATTAAATATATCGATTAAGTTCTCAAAAAAAGTTTATCCACCTGATTTCTGAGGTAAAACGCATGTTGCTACA
>JBGOYM010000236.1:0-2999 GCA_041479675.1 Candidatus Methanoperedens sp. | reverse complement strand
TGCAAGAATTTATTCGAAATTCCTGAGACTTTTTATTATCTTCTGGTTTGAAAAACCACAGAGAGCACAGAGGACACAGAGAAAAGCGGCACCGCTCTGTGATCTCTGTGTACTCTGTGGTTGATCAACATTGCAACGATTCCTTTTTCCAGAATAAATTAAAAAGTCTCTATGTTCAGCGGAAGACTATAAACGGTATCAAAAAATCCCTTACGGGATTATCTCACCAAAACCGAATCTGGTTTTAACATCGCGGATCCGAATTTTAAGCGTCTCCCCCACTTTCCCTCTTTTCACGAATACCACGAAATCATCGATCTTCGCTATCCCGTCCCCGTCTGCCCCTACATCCTCTATGGTAACGGTGTACACCTCATTCAATTTTACCGCATCATTTATCAACTGCTTTCCAATAACATATATCTCTGCGCTCTGCTTGCGGGAAGCCTGAGGAGAAAAAGCCTGCACTTTCTCGAAATACCCGCGCACTTTATTCAGGAAATCCGGGAACATATCACCCTGGAACACCTTTACGGCAAACCCACCCCCTGGTTTCAAGATCTTTCTTGCGCAAAGAAGAGCAGATGATGCAAGGTCGATGGAGCGGGCATGATCGTAGCTCCAGCTCCCTGACAGGTTTGGGGCCGCATCGCACAGCACCACGTCTGCACCTTCTTTTTTGATAAGCCCTCTTATCGTTTCAATGGTAGAATCAAGGCGGATATCCCCCTTTATCGTCTCCACACCTTCGATCTCCTTAATTGGTAGAATATCCACACCGACCACTTTTCCACCCGATAGTTCCCTGGCGATCTGGCACCAGCCTCCCGGAGTTGCTCCCAGGTCTACGACAGTGCTCCCTTTATTTATGAGGTTAAACCGTTCGCTTATCTGTTTGAGTTTATATGCTGCGCGCGAGCGGTAACCCTCTTTCCTTGCTTTCCTGTAATAATAGTCTCTGCGGTCGCGCGGCATGTTATCCTGTCCCTACGTACACCCACTGGTCGTATATACCCTTTTCATCGGTATTATCTATCATTTTCCCGGTGATATGGGCTTTGATAAGGGCAGAAAATAGGATTTCCATCTCCTCCTTCTTATTTACGGTAAGCAGGATCATCCCCCCGGGCTTAAGGAGTTTTACAGCCTCACTGATCATTTTTTCCCATATTCCCCTGTTGAAAGAATATATCGTCCCGAGCATAAAACCTGCAATCGTATCGAAGCTTTTTTCCGCGAAAAATTCAGAAAGCATTGTAGCATCAAGAACTAATGTCCTTCCGGGATATAGAACATTATGCTCAAGACCCTGGCATATCTGACACCTGTCGTAATCTATAGACAGTGGGTCATATCCCATTTCATGCAGAGGCAGTGTGGACATACCGTTCCCGCAGCATATTTCAAGTATTTCACCGTGAAGTTTATATTTTTCAATTATCGCCTTTAACCTGGTATTCCTGCTCGGAATATAGACCATCTCATATGGCTCTTTAGTGTTGAGGCAGTTCTCACACAATTGCCTGTTCACAAGGGCATGAGAATAGTATTCAATTACAGCTTCCGTGAATTTTCTGATGTCAGTCCTGTATGTTTTATTAAATTTCAAATTTCTGGCAATTTCAGAAAAACGTTTACTGCTATCATTTGGCAGATGCACTGAGCATACTATGTTCGTAAAAACCGCTCTTTCATCCGGAGACTCTTCATTTCCAGGGCTTAATAGAATAATGCCTATAAGGTGGTCATTCTCATCCACAACCCCCTCCAGAAGCGCCTCAGGGTCTTTCTGGATGTTCAACAGATATTGCAGTGACTGGGTATTATTTTTTAAGGCTGCATAGCTATGTTCGACAAAATATACATTTTCGCCAGGATCAAGACCCAGAATATCATGAATTTGCATAGTTATTCAGAATTGTCCACGTATGCCCCGCAGGGCATACGTGTGCGCGGAGTCGAGAACCCGCAGGGTTTCGGTGGTAGAACCATCAGGGTTTCGATAATCACTTCCCTTCGTCAGGTTCGTCATCTCTATAACTTGTGTCGCCCACCATGGCAGCACTTATGGAATCTATCCCGTCCAGCCATTCTGCGACAAGTCCTTCCGGGAGATCCTCAATGTCTTTTTCCTTTAACTTCTTGCCAGCAAGGATATTAGCGCCGATCTCTGCAATATTTCCCATTGCAGCCCCCATATTATCCTCTTTTTCCGCCTCCAAGGCGCCCTTTATTAATTTGCCAAATGAACCGGTCTTTTCAAATGCCTTCTCCACATAGCATTCACATGAGGCAAAAACCCCCATCAAGGAAAGTTGTGTCGATTCCAGCATAATATCAATATCCTCATTTATGGGTTCGATCTTTTTAAGGACGATCTCCTTTATTTCAGAAATGTGCCCCAGAGCATCATCTTTTGACATGGAGTTCTTATCATATTTCGCAATTATCTTAAGACAGGCAAGCACGACGTCATCTTCCATATAAACAAAAACCGTCCCTTTCTCCTGGTCATCGATCTTGAAACCGCTTTCTTTGACTTTGTTTATCCAGTTTTGCCATCGTTCTTCTGTATAGAACGGGATTACAAATTTTGATTCCGCCATAATTTTCACCATTGTTACTGTATTGATTATTTAATTTTTGGTCGATCGGCTCTATGTTAGACCCGATAATTTTCTTACTCTCTCAAGTACAAGTTTAACAAGTTCAAGTGTGTCGGGTTCATCATCAACTATAAGAACCGTTTTATTCGAAGCATCTTTATCCATTAAATCTCTTTTTTAGCAACAAAACATGAAATGTGCTTCCCCTATTTTTACTTTCCGCCCATATCTTACCACCATGTGCCTCCACTATGTTTTTAGATATCCATAGACTTAACACTTATTCAATGTAAATAGCAGGTCTCATGGGAGATGCAAAACGGCTTTTATTCTGCGGGTCATATCCTGGAGCGTCAGCGCTATAAATTTCAATATTGCATTCCACAACCCCAC
>JBGOYM010000235.1:0-3031 GCA_041479675.1 Candidatus Methanoperedens sp. | reverse complement strand
TTGTTTCATTTATATTGGAACTTTATGGATAAGTTGACTAAAACTGAGACGCCTGCAATGTTGGAAGGTTTAGCCGATCATCAATGGAATTGGGAGGAATTTTTTAATTTTTAATTAAGTATTCTAAATTAGGACACTGCCGAAAAACAAGTTAATTCGTGATATTAATAACCAATATATCTATTTGCATATTGAATATTGACCAATATTCAGTATCCATTTCCACAATCTTTATTAATTGCGACATCCACTTATAATCCAACCCTGAGGTGTACTTTGGCGAAAGTTAAATCCAATAAAAAGTATAAGGAAAAAACTGAAAAAAGGAAAGACGAAGCAAAAGTGAACAAAACTGAAAGGTTTTTCACAACGAAAGCCCTTTCGTACGTTATACTCTTAGCAATATTTCTTTTCTCTTTCTATATCAGGGGAATAATTCCTTTTGAGAACGTCTTTAGCAGAGGAATTGTGGCTTTTGCAATGGACGATTCTGTATTCCATATGAGACTGGTGGAAAACACAATCCACAATTTCCCCAACAGGATATTTTTTGATGTATTTACTAAATACCCGTATGGAAATCAGTTGCATTGGGGCCCTCTATTTTCACAGATGATTGCTTTTTTTGCTCTGATAGCAGGTTTTATCACAAATAATTGGAATCCTGCCGTGGCTGGGATGCCTGCTCAATCTATCATTGATACAGTTGGTGCATTCTTTCCTGCGATTTTGGGGTCTCTGATTGTATTTCCTGTCTATTTTATCGGCAAGGAATTGTTTGATACAAAAGCCGGACTCCTTGGTGCTTTTTTAATATCAATATTGCCCGGGCAGTTCCTTTCCAGATCGATTCTTGGATTCACTGATAACAATATAGCTGAGCCTTTTTATGTAACTATAATGATGATGTTTTTCATCATGACTATTAAAAGGGCAGAAAATATTTCTTTTGATCATTGGCTAAACAGGGATTGGTCGGTATTGAAGAAACCTTTAATATATTCTTTATTCACTGGCATTTCATTTGGAGCATATCTTCTCAACTGGTCTCATGGCGTGTTTTTCGCTGTTGTTTTTGGTATTTTTATCGTAGTCCAAAATGTTATTGACCATATCAGAGGTAAGTCCACCGAATACCTTGGAATTGTGAGTATAAGTATCTATGTAGTTGCAATGATAATGGTGATGCCGTATGTCAAAATAAGCAATGGATTTTCCGCCCCGTACTATTCTCTTTTGCATGTGGCAGTAACGGGCGGATTTGCATTGTTTTTCGCATTTTTAAGTGTTGTTTCTATGGAAATGAATAAGAGAAAATACAATACGGCACATTATTTGTTATTTGTATTGGGTACAATATTAATTAGTTTAATCATTATAAAGATATTAATTCCCGATCTTTATGGCGTTTCCTTAGGCAATTCGAGGTATATTTTTAAGGGAAGCGAAGGAGGAGGATTGACGATAGCTGAAGATTCGCCAATTAGTAATGAATCTCTGCTGGGTAATTTCGGTTATAATTATTATCTCTCTTACATTGCGATTCTAGCTCTCTGTTATTATATTATCCGGACATCGAAAGCTGAATATACCTTATTAGCTGTCTGGAGCATTTTTGTTCTGGCGATATTGCTGGCTCATAATCGATTTGCGTATTACTACGCAGTGAACGTGGCAATACTTGCAGGCTTCCTGGGCTCAAGAATTTTGGATTTTAGTGGCTGGAAGAGTTTTGACTCGGCTGATATTATTGAATGTATGAAAAAAATCAGGATACAACATGTTCTTTCTTTAATTCTTGTGATCGCAGTAATAGGATTCCTGCCATCAGATGCATCTCCGTTTAAATACTCCTGTGGCTCGTGGCCCTGGTCATGCGAATCAACGAAATGGGGCTCTCTTGGTGAGGGACAGTATGAATGGTATGATGCACTTAACTGGATGCGATATAATACCCCTGACCCGGGTTTAGATTATTACGCTATCTATGAAAAACCGAAAAACAGCACATACCCGTACCCTGATACCGCCTATGGTGTCATGAGCTGGTGGGATTACGGTCATATCATCACTTATTGGGGGCACAGGATCCCCAATGCAAATCCCTTCCAGGCAGGTATAGGTGGAGGACCTGAGCATCTTCCTGGTGCGGCGACATTCCTGATAGCACCTACTGAAGAAAAAGCAAATGAAGTTCTCGATAAGCTTGGAATAAATGAGAAACCAGGTGCAAGATATGTCGTTAGTAATGCATATATGGCATATGCTATTCTTGGCATTTTTGCAGAATGGGATATGTCAAATGAAGGGTATTATGTTCCTGTCCGAACATCCCAGGGAACAATAGGCGCCCCATCTATGAAATACTTCAATACAATGGAGGCAAAACTCCACATATTCGATACAAATGGTTTGCATAATTACAGGCTTGTCCATGAATCTACACCCGCCCCGTATTATAGGGGAGGCAATGAAGAAAAATGGTTCAAGAATGTATTTAACGTATTATATGGAGGCAATCTTCCAGTAGAGGACTCAGGCTATGCCAAGATCTTCGAATATGTAAAAGGCGCAAAGATCTCAGGCCGCGCCCCGCCAGATACCACAGTCACACTGACAAACACCATAAGAACAAACATCGGAAGGACAATTCAATACTCACAGACAACCACATCCTCTAACGGAACCTATGCATTTACAGTTCCTTATTCAACGCTCGGCGCCATTCCCGGAGAGACTCAGTTCGATACCATGCCAGCAGAACCTTATACCATAACAGCAGGCAGCATCTCAAAGCAAATTGACATCAGTGAAAAGGATGTGCTTGAAGGCAATACTGTAACCCTTGATTTATAGTGTTCCGCCAAACATATCATAAAAAACAACTAACCGGGACGAACTCGAAACGAACTCTGGGTAATATGAGTTCGTCCCAGTTCGTTTTAGTTCGTTGTTTAGAAATTGCCTGGACGATGCGAAAAGCCATATTTTCTATTCATTATCTATGAAGCATATTATATATTTTATGTTA
>JBGOYM010000234.1:0-3053 GCA_041479675.1 Candidatus Methanoperedens sp. | reverse complement strand
TGGCAATTGCCCCCACTCGTGCGGAATATGTTCTTCACATAAAACATCCACGATCCTTGCAAACATCGATATAACAAACAGGTGCAATCAAGCCTGTCCTGTATGCTTTGCAAATGCATCTGCCTCTGGCTATCTCTATG
Source organism: Candidatus Methanoperedens sp. (assembly GCA_041479675.1). Taxonomy (GTDB): domain Archaea; phylum Halobacteriota; class Methanosarcinia; order Methanosarcinales; family Methanoperedenaceae; genus Methanoperedens. The sequence goes on along the minus strand of JBGOYM010000234.1, from coordinate 2,913 downwards.
AACCTTCAATTGAGCAGATAAGAAGCATGATGAAGATGTTGAGGGATGTAAAACCTGTCCCATGTCCGGCAGTCCAGTTCTCTGGAGGCGAACCAACGATGCGTGAAGACCTCGTGGAAATTGTCAGGATGGCGCGTGAATTCAATTTCACCCAGATCCAGATAGCTACCTACAGAATTAAACTTGCAAAAAACCCCTGGTTATGCAGTGAATTGAATGATGCAGGTCTTCACACCATTTATTTGCAGTTTGACGGTGTGACCGAAGAACCTTATATTATCAACAGGGGCTACAATGCCTTTCCATACAAACTCAAGGCAATAGAGAATTGCAGAGAAGCGGGTCTATCGAGTATATCTCTTGTGCCCACGCTCGCAAAAGGCGTGAACGATATGCAGGTAGGGGATATAATCCGGTTCGCCATTTCCAATATAGACACGGTGAAAGGCATTAATTTCCAGCCCATCTCCTTTGCCGGCAGGATAAATAAAAAGGAAAGGACGGAAAAAAGGATAACCATCCCTGATCTATTCAATCTTATAGAAACACAAACAAATGGCGCGATCACGGCAGATGATTTCTATCCAGTGCCTTTTGTTGTGCCTATATCCCATTTTGTTGCCACAGAAGAAGGAATTCCCAATATTGAATTTACAGTACATCCACACTGCGGCGCAGGTACATATGTATATATTGAAGAAGGCAAGATGATACCAATCACACGCTTCATCAATGTGGAAGGACTTCTTGAACATATAGATGAACTTGCACTGGATGGCAACAAATGGCTGGGGAAGTCACTTGGGAAAATCAAGAGGATCGGAAGTCTCATTTCTGCGCTGCCTAAATATATTGATACAGGAAAAGCGCCAAAATCCATAGATGTGGCAAAACTTTTCATTGATGTGCTAAAGGATGGAACAGGGAAGCAACAAAGGAATTCCACCGCCAGAGCGAAAGTTCTCGACACCGCTACCTAATGTGAGAGTGAAAAATATTTGATCTTTGATGATGGGATGCTTTGTGTGCCTCTCATAAATCAGTTAGATGGCGTACATATCAATGCTCCGCAGGCGGATAGCCTGTCCATGCGACTTCGTAAGTATCTTCTTTCGCAGCAGCGAACCATCTCTTTACGAAAATAAAGAAGCCTGCCGTACTTACTATGATCACTGAAATTCCTGTAAAGAACAGAGCCTCTGAGAATAGTAAGGCGATTAAACCGAATAATCCTGTAGATACACTTGCCTCGACTGCACTTAAGCGAAGCGTTCTCTTCTGGTTCTCCCCTGCCCCCATGCTGCCATTGAAAGGATGGAGGATGGCAAGGGTAATAGCGATGTAAATGAGCGGGTAAGTGATATAAGCGTCAAGAGTTGAAACCTGCGCTGAATACTCTGTCAGCATAGCGAGAAAGAACATGGCTATTATGGCTGTTGAGGAGGCAAGGACTGTGCTGGCACTTATCATCACAGGTATCTTCATTTTGATTATTTTCTGTGCGCAGATGCCCGTCACGGCGCCTACTATAAGAGCGCCGAATATCTCAAAATACGGACTTGCGAAGTTATAAGCAGGATTGATGAACTGAGATGTGAAAGCCATAGTCGCACCTACTGCTGTCCCCCAATAACCGATGGATGACGTTCCCGTACCAAGTCCGTACCTTGCCACCTGGCGGACTGCATTTGCGCCGCTGATAAAAGCTGGCCATATAAGAATGACGGCAATAGGCGTCAGGGAATGGGAGAATTTTACCATCATTATTGCAATTATCCCCAGGACAAGGGCGATCAAATAAAGCTGGGGGGATGTGAATTCTTTTTTAATATCCATGTTCATCAGATCACCACCGCTGCGCTGTATATAAGAATAGCAATTACCGTGCTTACGATAAGACATGATACCAGGGTCTTTGGAGTTCTTCTGATTTTCTGGTCGAACATACCTTCAGTCTTTCCAACAAGTGTGTATGCAGGAAGAACTGAGTTTATTAAGAAAACACCAGCGCCGATAAATCCTGATATCGTGAAAGCTGCATCTGGTTTTAAAATAGGAGCAAGAAGTGTATATACTGCAAATAACACAAGCGCTCCCCCTATTCCGCCAATGAACGCGCCGATCAGGCCGCTGATATGGGTTTGTACCGGCATGCCATGCCCGTCCGTACCTGGAGATATGTATGGCTTCTGATCCCATCCTGTGATTGCATCCTTTGTGCTTTTTCCGAGAATGCTCTGCCCTGAGGCTGTTTGACCTGATGCCGGGGATACACCCGTACCGAAAGCATTGGCGATATTTCCTCCCAGGATGGTTAATACCATCATGAGCGCCGAGCCCGTTGCGCCAGATGCAAGCACAACAGCTAAGCCGCTGTCCATTGAATATGCCGCAGAGAGGAGCCCTGCCATCCCGGCTCCTGCTGAAAGCATGCTTGGGCCAGTAGCTATGCCCGTGGCTGCCGACATAGCTCCTGTTGCACTTGCAGGGATAAAGTGCACGCATATTCCCACAAGCACGCCGCCAAGGATAATCGCAAACATTGCTGTCAATGGTTCCATTTTTTCACCTCGTATAGGGGCCGTACTTATCCCGCGTATATTTCTCAAGATATACAGTTACAATAAATATGATCAGGATCATTCCGAGTTCTACAATGACGGATGACCATGCACCAGCAAAAACAAAAACCCTTGATAGAGAATCAAGGAATATGAGAAGACCAAAAGTAAATGCAGTAATAGTTGCCCCGAATCTCAGGGTAAAATAAGGAGTATCTACCGAATTGCGAAAACCATATTCTCCTTTGACATCGATATCTCCCTGGTTTGATATGGGTATGCCTGAGCCGAATATATGATGCTGGTAGAGCCTTTCAGCGCCGTAGTGAATATCGCCTGTGGAAGAACCGAT
>JBGOYM010000233.1:0-3058 GCA_041479675.1 Candidatus Methanoperedens sp. | reverse complement strand
TCGCTTGTGAGAAGCGCATAAATATGCATTGTATCGATCAGGATCTTATTCATCTATTCTATCTCCAATTCTCTCGCATATCTCTTAATTTCTTTCTCGCTTCTTCCATGGTAAATAATGGCTCTACTGATCCGCAGATGTCTACCCATTTTGTTCTCGGTTTAATTATTACATATTTATCCTCTTCAATGAAGGTCACTTTTTCGCCTGTTTTAAACCCATATTTTTTCCTGATCCTTGACGGAATTACTATCTGTCCTTTTGTGCTTACTCTTGATGTCTCCATGTTTTACACCGTTTTACTATGTTTTACTTCATGGATTATATAGCTTATCATATCCTAACATTCGCCAGCAGCTCATCAATCCCTTTTGCATTCAGCCTGCAATTCTCTCCATTCACCTCTGCATAGCAATTTTTCACACTACTTCCCATTATCAACTATTTCGCCACGGGACTTATATCTTTTCCTCACCTTTGTTATCCCCAACTTTCTTATCCCCCCGATAGTTCCCAGGTCTGTCCCATCAAGCAGGAACGCGCGGGCTTTCTCAAGCTCAATTGCATGGTTTGCGAAAACAGGTCCCAGCAACTCTTCATGGATGGATTCGTTGAACGGTATCCCACCGCATAATTCGTTAAACGCAGGCATTATTATGACCTCAGGGTCATTCCACTCTGTATCCCCATAGTGCTCCATGATGGCTTTTTCTATAAAGCGGGTACGTATCCAGACTGGCTCGGAAACACCGTGCCCAAGTGCATCCGTGAGCCTTATCGTGGGGTGGTTGTGGGACATGACCACATGCGATACCGAAAGAAGTGCAGTATCAGGCCATGTATGACCATGGAAATAGCCCGCACCATCAAGCACAAACCCCCTCATTCCGTGCATGGTAACATTTTTTGGGATAAGCCATTCTATATCGCCGTCATGGTTCCCTGGCACGATATCGACAGGTGCAAAACCTGCAAGTTCCTCAAGGAATGCCGGAACTTCTTGTTTTTCCTGCCATGAAGTCCTGGGTACATTGTGTTTTATATCGCCAAGCAGCACTATCCTCTCAGGAGCGACTTTTTTGATATATTCCCTGATACGCACAGTGCGCTTTTCGACCTGGCTCGGGATGTTTATGCCACTATGGTAAAGTTCCCATTCGATGCCAAGATGAATATCTGCAATTACAAGCGTCCTGATAGTATTTTCGACCACAAGTGCGGGTTCGTTCAGCAAAGGGCTTATCATTTTCAGACTTTCCGCAGTACCCCGATCTTTGGCTCATAGCACCGCCCTTCGTCCATGAGCTCTTTAATACCGGATTCCACGATCTCAGGGTCAATTCCGGCTTTCTGGGCGGTCTCTACCACTATGGAATAGGATATTCCTTTACCTGTATCCAGTTTATCGATTATACCCGCGATTATTTCTTTTGGCCCGGTTTCCGGCTCTTTGAGTTCGGGCTTTGCATTCTCTTCAACGGCAATAGCTTCCTCTTTTTTTTCGACATTTTGTACTTTAGTTTCCCTATCAGAAGCGATCGCCTCTATTGCATGGATGACGGCATTTTTGAGTTCTGAAATTGTTTTATCCAGGTTTTTATAATGTTCTATCGCCTTTACAGCACCGTCTGCAAGAACTGAATTTGTCCCATTTCCAAGCAGATATTCTTTAAGATCATTTCCTGACTTTCCTGAGCTTAATGCATCCTCTATATACTTTATTCTTTCAAGTGTGCGCTCTGCGGTATCAAGCACCCACCTGTCCCTCAGCTTCTCATCGGCATTGTTAATCTCTTCAGGTCTTACGGATGTGTACACGCTTCCATCCTCAGGCTCGAATTTTCTTGCCTTTCCTACGACTGCAACGTATGCGGGGATGTTCAGCTCAGAAAGGAAAATTGCAGCCTCTGGCTGGTAATGTCCTGCATATACCGTGAATACACCTGTAGGGTCAGCTACGCGCCCCCGCCACAGGCTGTTATCCTTCCCGATGTTCTCTACCTCGGTTACAACACCGACAATGAACAAGCGGTTGCATTTAACACCAGTCGGGGTAATGATATAGTTCGGTGCCCTCTCATCGCCTTCGCTGATGTGGAGAGTTGACCTGTTGAATTCCCACGCAAAAATGCGCCAGGCTACTTCCCTGTCAAGTATCTTATCCATGTTGTCCTGCCCTTGAAAGAAGCTCTAATGCTCTTTCATTAATTTGGTCATGAGATTCCCGGACCTTAGTAGCTACAAGCGTGATACCGTATTCACCTTTTGACATATTGCCTCTTGCATTCAGCATTTTTCCCAGCAGTCTCTTTTTCACTTCTTCTTCCACTGCATTCTGGGACATCGCTGCCTTTGCAATTTCTTTTGCTTGTTCAATTGTTATCCCGCTAAGCGCCTGCGTCAATTCGGCGTTCAGAACAAGTGTCATAGCACCAGTCCCATCATCGATAATGGCTTTGATCCTCATATCCAGTTTCTCCTCCACTTTGCCATGTACCCTGCACATGCTCTTCTGGATGACGCGGGAGCATTCAGGACACCGGGCTATCAACCCGGAACCGGGTCTCACAGAAAGAATGTTCCCTTCGATAACTACATCAAAAGCCCCTTCACTTTCAATGATATCCCTTATCATGAACTTTTTCGGCTCTTTGAACTCGATGCTCTTTTCAAGCTTTATTACCTTGCTGTTCTCATTGATGTGCAAAGTTGGGACGCCCCGGAATGAGCGCACATAGGCGTTTTTCACTTCTATCGTGTTCCCTGCCACGAGTTCTGGCAGCAGTACCCATGAAGTAAAAGGGGCCTTTGTCTTATCATCCGCACCAATCCCATTCAGTATATTCTTGCTTCCGTCTTTTGTTATTATTTCACGGGGTTCAATGCTCAGGATGTTGAACTCAGCATTCACGTTCACGTCCCCATCCCTTAATTCAGCAAGTTTTTTCTGCAAAATATCCGGATTTATCAAAATTGTGGTATTAAGCTTTGTTACCTTTGATTTGCTGCCGAAATTTATCTCAGGTCTGTCCTGCCAGTTCCTTACATAAGCCTGCGT
>JBGOYM010000232.1:0-3073 GCA_041479675.1 Candidatus Methanoperedens sp. | reverse complement strand
GTTGCTTCTTACTTTATTGGGATCCAATGAGAGAATGTCCTTAGTCTTGGTAGTTTCATCAGTGATTCCACTAAGACATTGTAGTATAATTTTATCAGGAGTATCACCAAACCTTTTATTTGCTAATAATTCTTTTAAATCATTAATTTCCTGTTTAAGATGAAAATCTTCACTCCAAGTCCAGGCGACCATAAGATCCAAAGTTGAAAGCTTTGTACCAGTGTTATTGATACGTTCAAAAATAACTGCAACTTCTTCTTTTGATCGCTTATTAGTTGTGACAACGGGTATCTCATAATTTTGAAATTTAGATTGTAAAGAACGTGCTATTTTTCTTTTTTCTTCATCTAATTTTTCTAACTCAACAAAAAAGTTTTCTATATCAAATAAGGTGCTCATCTTGACATAAGAATTTTCGTTATTTTGTCCGTCTTTTGTAACAAAAGAATTATCGTCTAAGTTGAAATAGATTTCAAAGGTTTCTGGATCAATAGAATATTCGTCACTCTCATCAATTATTGATCTGTTTTTACAAAATACCGCAAAGATTGCAGATAATCTTTGTTGACCATCTAAGACATAATTGACAGGATATTGAGGTTCACGTTCTGGAATTTCAAAACCAGCAATATTCCTTGTTGACTTTAAACGTTCGAGTGAATTCCATAAACTGGGTATGCATGTGACTCCAGTTCATACAACACCTTGTGGGTATGCATTATGATTCCTGCCTTTAATATGTTTTGCGGGAACTGGATTCACTGCAATTGACTGCTGAACGAGCCGATAAAAAAGTTTGCCGCGAGACCGGCAGGTACGTCGATTAAAACGAAAAGTATATTCATCCAGATAATAATCAAGGTGTGAAGGTTGAACAGCTCCTTGATAAGTACCCATTAACCAACGTTTCAGGAGGCTGGCAACTTGATGAGCCATTGGAAGCATGTTGTCTCCCACATCTGCTTCATCTCGAATCACTTGATGGCTGTATCCCAGGATAGAAAGTCCTTGGTATCCAGACCATCCATCTGTTCTCACAATACTCCCAGGCTCTATAGCCTCTTTTACAGAGTTTTCTAAGCTATCAGCCGATGCATCAGGGACTCGCTGAAGCCTAATTCGTCCGATCTTCCGCCCATCTTTTTGTGCTACCACAACCACCAATTCTTTTCCTCCTGCTCCTCTTCCTCGTTTGCCCGGCTGCTCTCCTCCAATGTATGTTTCATCTACTTCAATCGTGCCTGCCAGACGATCCCGGCCAGGTCGTACCATCGCGCATCTTAATTTATGAAGCCATGTCCATGATGTGCGATAACTGCCAAGCCCAAGCACGCGCTGCAACCCAAGTGCATTGGTCCCATATTTCTGTGTCGATATATACCACATAGCACGAAACCATACATGCAACGGCTTTTTGGTATCTTGAAAAATTGTACCGGCAAAAATAGATGTCTGTAATCCACATTGCTCACAATGATACAAATCTCGTTTTGTGATCCATCCCCGCTGATTCCCACACCTCGGACATTGGAAACCATTAGGCCAACGCAATTCATGGAGATACTGCCGGCACAAATCTTCTCTTGCAAATCGTTTTTCAAATTCCAATAATGTTATCGGATAGTCTTCCATACCACATAATACTACATGTCGTGGCTACTGGAGTCAAGTGCATACCCAGTAAAATTATTAAGGAGAGTTGGGCTCGGGAAGACCTGATTCCACCTTATCACATATATATCAAAATGGCCTATCACCTTGCGCAGGAGGCTCGCGCCGGACTTTCAGAATTCCAGATACCACGAGATTTTGGGAAAAAGCTATTTGAGTTTCAAACGGCTGCCGTAAAAATTGCAGCTCATCATCTCCATAAGCGTGGCGGTGTCTTACTCGGTGATGTTGTCGGACTCGGGAAGACCCTTATGGCAACCGCTATTGCACGTATTTTTGAAGACGATTTTGGCCTCGAAACGCTTATCATGTGCCCCAAAAACCTTGTGAAGATGTGGGAAGATTATGTATATCACTATCGTATGCGGGCAAAGGTACTTTCCATCACGCGGGTAATCAATGAACTGCCTGACCTGCGCAGATATCGTCTGATCATAATAGATGAGAGCCATAACCTCCGCAATCGTGAAGGCAAACGGTATCATGCGATCCATGAATATATTCAGGAAAATGAGAGCCAGTGTATTCTGCTGTCGGCAACCCCATATAATAAAAACTATCGCGATCTTACCAGTCAGCTCAGGCTCTTTGTGCAGGCAGATAAAGATCTGGGTATTCGGCCTGAGAGACAGCTCCGTGAATTAGGAGAGACTGAGTTCATACGGAGACATCAATGTCCTGTGCGATCTCTTGCTGCATTTGAAAAAAGCGAATATCCCGATGACTGGCGCGACCTCATGCGTCTTTACATGGTAAGACGTACGAGAACATTCATCCAGGAAAACTACGCGGAGACCGACCCTGCAAAAGGCCGCAAATTTCTCACCTTTGAAGACGGAACCCGCTCATATTTCCCGGATAGAAAGCCCAAGACAGTGAAGTTTAAAATCGATGACAGCAATTCGTCCGATCAGTACGCCCGTCTCTATGCGCCGGATGTCGTTGATACTATTAACGGGCTCAACCTGCCGAGATATGGCCTTGGCAACTATATCGCCGAGACTCCCCATGAACCGCCGACACCGGTCGAGGCGAAAATCCTGCAAGACCTTTCACGCGCCGGCAAGCGTCTTATGGGGTTCTGCCGCACAAACCTTTTCAAGCGTCTTGAAAGCAGCGGAAAGTCTTTTCTTCTGTCCGTGGAGCGGCATATCCTGCGGAATTACGTTTATCTCCACGCCATAGATCATGGCAAACCGGTGCCAATTGGTACGCAGGACCCTGAGATGCTTGACTCCCGTTTTTTTGATGAAGATGCGGATGACATGTGTGTCACTGTAAATATCTTCGACGAGGAGGAGGTTACGAAGGTCTGCCATTTTACCCCTCTTCGCACCGAAGCAGATTTCAAGAAAAAAGCGGAAGAGGTCTATAAGGGGTATGAGACACAATATAAAAAGCG
>JBGOYM010000231.1:0-3129 GCA_041479675.1 Candidatus Methanoperedens sp. | reverse complement strand
AGGATGCTCCTCATCTCCCCAACCATAGCATCGAATACCTCCCTAACATCAAGGCTTGCTTTAATAGCCCGGCTGATCCTGTACAGAGCGCTGATATATTCAGCTTTATCCTTCACATCTTTGTATAGCCGTGCATTTTCTACAGCTATGCCTATGACATTTCCGATTGAAAACAATAGATCAAGGTCATCCTTTATGAACATTCGCCTTTTCTTTGTCCCAAGGGCAAGTGCACCAACCACTTTCCCTTTTGACATCAGAGGAGTTCCGATAAATGAAACGAGTCCTTCTTTTGTCACATAAGGAAGTAAAAGGGGACTTGGGAATTTAGAGATATCCATAGTTATCGGTTTTTTTGATTGTGCTGCAATTCCAGGTATTCCTTCACCCATCTTTCTAATAAGTGCCTTTTCCTTGAATTCAGGAGAAAGCCCTTTAATAGCTTCCAGGCGCAAAACCTCTCCGGCTTCAAGGTGCAGAACGCCTCCCTCGAGGGAATACAAAGTGCCTGCCTCTGTATCCGTAACTTCCAGTGCTCTTGATAAAGCCACATCGAATATCTCTTTAAGGTTCAACGATCTGCTGACCACACTTTCAATTGAGTAAAGAGCTTCAAGCATTTTATGGTGCTTTTCTAATTCAGTAAATAATCGTGCATTTTCTACCGCAACCCCAATCTGACTTCCTATAGAAGCCAGAAGATTCAGGTCATCCTGAGAAAAAAGGCGGTATTTATGATACGAGAATGTCATTGCTCCTAAAACTTTCCCCTTTGCCAGTAACGGGGTACTTGCCAGGGAAACAAGACCTTCCTTTTCCAGATGGGGTAGAAGCCAGAAGTCCGGATAATGGGAGATATCCACAGCCTCTGTTTTCAGCAGTTTAGCTGCTCTGCCAGTAACCCCTTCCCCCATTTTCAGCTTACTGATACTGGATATGAATTCCTGCGATAGCAGACCCCTGTGGGTTTCAAGAATGAGGTTTTCTCCAGTCCTGTCAAGCAGATGTATGCTCCCTGAATCAGCATCGATGCATTCCATCGCCCTGGCGAGGGCGGATTGCAAAATCTCCTCTATGTCAAGGGTCTGGCTTACCACCCTGTCTATGGAATACAGGGCTTCCAGGGTTTTATCGTGGCGCGAAAGTTCTGAAAAGAGGCGAGCGTTATCTATCGCCACTGCAGCCTGGCAGGCAAAAGAGGTGAGCAGGTTGATTTCTTTTTCCTCGTAATGATGAGGAGAAGCTAAATATATCCCTAAAACCCCTATTGTCTTGCCTTTGAAATTCAATGGAAGTGCCAGAACTGACCGGATTTCCCTGCCATCTTTTAGCACCTTCGCCTCTTGCAGGTCAGAGATGAACTTTGCCTTTCCTTCGTTTCTTACCTGTTCGAACAACGGATGTTTAAAGAATTCATCTTGCGCCTCCAAACCTTCAGAAACGTTTATAATTGTTCTGCCTTCCTTAAAAACAACAATGGAGCAGCCTATCGCTTCAGTCAGGTTTTTCACAAGGTTCAAAACAACATAGAGCATTTTCTGGATGTCCAGTCCTGCGGTCAGGGCTTCACCAGCCTGATAAAAAGCATTCCTTATTCTTTCATCAGTCTTTTGCAGAATTTCGAAATAATTCTGGCAGGCAAGTCCGAACCTTATGCTAAACTCTATAATGAGATTTGAAGACTTCAGCACTATGTCATGAACCCTGGATGGGGGAAGGGTTTTAATGATTTCCTCCAGAGATCGAGTATGGAGGTTCATTATATCTTCGATACCTATTTTTGACTCGAAACACTCCTTACCAAGCTTGTAAGCTTCGTACAGGGCTTCTTCCTCTTTGCCCTCGAATAAATATTTTCTTAATAATTCTGGATATGTGGATTTTATTTCTTCAAGATTCATTGTACTATCGTGCAACAATCACGGTTGCATCATCCTCATCTTTTCCGTATAGCTTCATTATCTCGTCTGCTGCCTCCTGGACATCCTTTTTCAAGAGTATTGAGGCAGGATAGCGTAACACTTTGGAAGAAATTCCATCAGAATGCATGAGAATGGTATCTCCAGCGGTATAAGGATGTTTGTTTTCTTTTATCCCCGGCATATTATATCCCACGATCCCATCTCGTGAAATAAAGTGTACTGGCTTTGAGCCTATTACGCGGGCGCTGATATTTCCAACCCCGGCAAAACTTAGAATCGAATGATCGAAGTCGATAAAGAGCATCCCCATGACAACACCGTTTGTTTTCCTGAGTTCAATATCGCAGTACTTGAAAATTTCTGCCAGTCCATGATCATAATGCTCCTCTATACATTTCATACATTTGCTTGAGGCAACTGCTGCCGACTCGCCATGTCCCAGACCATCTATTACAGATATTAAAACTTTATTATTGAATTCCTTAATTAAATACATATCCCCATTATACTTACTGCCAGGATTTGGACGTGTAGCTACACCAAATTTCATTTTAACCACTTTCTGATGATCACGGTAGTACCCTTACCTGCGCTGGAAGTTATCTGGAACTCATCCATGAGTCGTTTAGCCCCGGAAAGACCAATTCCAAGACCACCAACAGTACTGTAGCCTCCCTTCAGAGCGAGTTCAAGATTGACTATCCCGGGTCCTTCGTCCCTGCATATTATCTCGATTCCTTTTTTATCGTTCTGAATTGTTTTGATGGTGACCAGGCCCCCACCTCCGTGGACAACCGCATTCCTGGCAAGCTCGGAGATTGCTGTAGTGATCCTGCACTGGTCTACAATCCCAAAACCAGCATTATCAGCTGCATTTCTACCAAAGCTTCTCACAGAAATTATATCAGATTCGTGTTTGACTGGCAGTGTATCTTCACTCATAAACTACGTCCTTTTCTGATTTTAAAGCTTCTCGCAAAAGGTTAATGCCGCGTTCAAGATTGAGGGCGGTTTGGACATTCCATTTAATCCTCAAACCAAGTTCGACAAGGGTCAGAGCAACCGCTGGTTGCATGCCCACAACAACTGTTCTTGCCCCCAGAAGAGTTGCAGTGGTTGCGATAGAAGATAAAGATCTTGCCATGAAGCTGTCGATTATCTTGAGGGCTGTGATGTCAATGATCAGGCCTCTCGCGTTGGTTGCCTT
>JBGOYM010000230.1:0-3137 GCA_041479675.1 Candidatus Methanoperedens sp. | reverse complement strand
GGCGGCTCATAGGTTCAGGGATATTGAAAGAAATCTAAATGAAAAGAGAAGTGATAATTGATACTAACGGGTTGATGATCCCGGGGCAGTTCGGGATCGATATCTTTATGGAGTTGAAGCGATTGGGATTTGATTCATACATTGTTCCGAGGGCATCTGTAAGGGAGCTTGAAAAAATATCCACGCAGGGGCGGGGCAGGGACAGGACCGCGGCAAAAATTGCATTATCCCTTCTGGATAGATGCACAATAGTTGAAAAGGAGGGTTTTGTTGATGATGTTATCATGGAATTGGCTACCAGTAAAGAAGATACTGTTCTTACCAGTGATGTCGAATTAAAGAAAAGGTTATGTAGTAAGGGAGTTAGTATTGTACAACTTCGGGAACGAACCCATTTAAGTTTATAATATCTTTTATTAAGAGGATTCAAATGTATAAAAAAATGAGATTAGCAGACACGGTGAGAATCGCGCCGGAACTACTCGGTGCGCCTGTAGAGCAGGCTGTAAAAATCGCGTTGCAGGATAAGCTTGAAGGACTTGTGGACAAGACTATCGGGGCGATAGTCGCTATAATGGAAGTTATAGAAGTGGGAGAAGGACATATACTTGCAGGAAATGCCGGTGTATACTATGATGCAGTTTTTGAAGCGGTTACATTTATGCCTGAGATACAGGAGATCATTGAGGGCACCGTTCTTGAAGTTGTAGAATTCGGGGTCTTTGTCGGGATCGGTCCTCTTGACGGGCTCGTTCACGTCAGCCAGCTCACAGATGAATTCGTGAGCTACGATGAGAAGAACTCACGGCTCATTACCAAAGAATCAGGACGTGCCATCACAGTGGGCGACCGCATAAGGGCAAGGATAGTCGCAGTGAGCCTGAATGAGCGTGAGCCAAGGGACAGTAAGATCGGTCTCACCATGCGCCAGCATGCTCTGGGTAAACTTGACTGGCTTGAAGAAGCCCGCCTGGAAAAGCAAAAGGAAGGCGCCGGGGAAACAGAAGGAAAGGCGAAAAAGAAAAAGAAAGAGGACGCAAAGGAAGGCCATTCCAAAAAATCTGAAGAGGGGAAAAAGTAATGCCTGAGAATGTCTGCAAGGAATGCCACAGGCTTGTGACAGGACAGGTATGCGATAAATGCAATTCATCGTCCCTGACAACTGATTGGAGCGGCTATGTCGTGATAATTGACACTGAAAAATCAATGATAGCGAAAAGGCTCGGGGTTAAATCCCGGGGTAAATATGCGTTAAAGGTGCGTTAGTTTGAAAAAATACTGTCTTCCGAAAGAGCTAAGGGAAGAGATGCGAAAACTCCATGGAAAGCTTTACCCTGGAGACGGGGTCGAAACCGCACGAAATATCATAAGGGACCTTAAATCTCCCACCAAGATAATCACGGTTGGAGATATAATAACTTTCAACCTTCTGAGTGCAGGAGTTATACCGAACATATCTTTCGTTGATGAAAGGACAAAGCGTAGTCCCGTATCCAATGAAGTAACACACGGCACAAAACATCCCCAGTTCAGGACCATCACGGTGGAAAACCCCCCCGGGACGATAACAGAAGAACTGCTGAAGGAGGTCGCAAATGCTATGCTTTCTGATAACCCGTTACGGATATTTGTGAAGGGAGAAGAGGACCTGGCTGCTCTGCCATCTATCGCTATGGCGCCCCTCTCATCAGTAGTTATATATGGGTTGCCGGAAGAAGGAGCGGTACTGGTCAGAGTGACCGAAGACAAAAAAAAAGAGATACAGTCATTACTTGATAGAATGAAATGCAAGGAGGAAAAATAATGGAACTCCATATCATCAAAGATAAAAAAAACCCCCTGTTGAAAAGGAGGGAGGTTTCAATAAAGATCAATAATAAGGGAACTCCCTCAAGAATAGATGTGAAGAACAAACTCGCTGCAATGGCAAATTCCAAACCTGAGCTGATCGTCATTGAGCATCTTGACACAGCCTTCGGGAAGATGGAGCTTACGGGAACTGCGAGCATATATGAGAGTGAGGAGCGGTTGAAACAGATAGCTCACAAGCATCATACAGCAAGGGGTGTGCCAAAACCTAAAGAGGAAGAGGCGGCACCTGCTGCTGCGCCTGCCGCGCCCGTAGCCAAAGGACAGGATGCAAAGCTTGAAACAAAATCCGAAAAAAAGGAGCCTGAAAAGAAGTGATCATGATGGCAGCACATGAATTTTACGAAGTTAGCGGGAATAAGGCAAAGAAGATACGGCAGTCATGCCCACGATGCGGTCCGGGAGTGTTTCTCGGAGAGCACAAGAACCGCCTTTCATGCGGAAAGTGCGGATATACAGAGTTCAAGAAATAAATATTATTACGAAAAACATCGAACTTATACGAACTGAAACGAACTCCTGCAGCGTGAGTTCGTATATAGTTCGTACGAGTTCGTTGTTAATTTTTTTTTCATACCAGACTCAGAGGCACAGAGGCAATGCAATGATTTTCAAGGACAAGACACATAAAGAAAAAGTTATTATGATATAGTTAATAGGTTATAATAATAAAGATAAAACTGGAGTCATTGATGGATATCGAACGAATTAGCAGATACAAGGATAAATTGAATATAATTTCTGAAAGGAAACAGGATATTGAAGAATGGGTGTCAGGTTATGATTCTTCTGAATTTATCAAAGATAAAAAGACACGACTTGCAGTTTATAAGGCATTCCAGGAACTTGTGGAAGCATCCTTTGATGTTGCTGCAATGGCATGTAAAGATCTAAAAATAATTCCAAAGGATGATTATTCAAATATCGACCTGCTGTTTGAGAAAAAGTTCATCAATATCAGCTTAAAAAATACCCTTTCTGAATCTAACGGATTGAGGAACAGGCTTGTCCACCGCTATAATGGATTAGATGATTCTATAGCATTTGATTCTATCATGGAGCATCTAACAGCGATTTCAGATTTTTCAGAGGTAATCGAGAAATGGTTGAGATCGAACCTGTAAGGAAAGACCTTTTTTTCCTGTCTTCAAAAGATGATATTCTTGCCATCCTGATTTATGGATCAGTTGCAAAAGGCGAGGATACCCAGCAAAGCGATATTGATATCTGTATAGTTTCACCTTCCTGCAAAGACAAAAAGGGTTTAT
>JBGOYM010000229.1:0-3168 GCA_041479675.1 Candidatus Methanoperedens sp. | reverse complement strand
GTACAGAGAGGGCATTTCTTTAAAAAACTTTCTGGACTGATACTGATTCTTGTAGGGCTTATGATGCTTTTCGGGATAGATAAGATGATCCAGGCAGTGCTTTTGCCTTATTTCACCGTGTATTTCTGAGGCTAAATGAATAAAAACGACGTGGATAACGGAAACATCGATAAACCATATAATCTTATATAGGTCAAACAATTTAGGAACAAATATATGAAAACCAAAAAACTGATCACAATATTGGTGTTGATAATGATCCTTGCCATCGCGGTCGGAACATACAACATTTCTCTCTCTAAGTTCAAGCTGAGCGACCAGAACACAAGTTACCTAGGAGGTCTTAATTGGTCGAGGTCTCTTGATAAGTCTCTACTGCAGGCTCAGCAGGAAAATAAGCCCGTTGCTATGTATTTCTGGGCTGTATGGTGCGAGTACTGCGCAAAATTCCAGACAGATACGCTCGGAAATCCGCAGGTAAAAAAATTACTTGAAGAGAATTTTATTACCGTTGCAATGGATCTGGATGTTGATAAATATGTGTCATATGGGTCATACAGTTACAGTGGATACCCTCCACCCAAAGTACTGTTCCTCGATCCAAGCGGGAAGGAACTGGCTGGGATATATGGCGCGCAGGATGCAGCCTATTTCATTTCTGTTGCAACAAAGGTGAGAGATCAGGTCAGGAGCAAATAATATGATCAATTTTGGGAATGCATTACTTTACGCCAGCATTGTGGTAAGCGCAGCCGCGCTTCTCGGATTGTTGTTGAAAGAATTTGAAAGGGGTGAGGTTTTTAAAAAGTTTGTAACGCCTGCAATACTTTTGTCTACTGGGCTTCTCACATTTGCCTACTTTCTGCTCACCTATTATTTTGTTGTTAGCAACTTTAGCTACAGGTATGTGTCGCAGTGGAGTAGCCAAAACCTTCCCTTAATATATAAAATATCTGGCACATGGGGAGGGCAAGAAGGCACATACCTTTTATGGGTACTGGTGATATTCCTTTCTGCTTCATGGCTTGCACTTGAAACCAAGCACGCGACTCCGCTCTCCAGGAGAACGCAGATAATAACCTTGGTTGTAGGTATATTCTTTATTGTATTAACGATAATTCAGACACCATTCTCTACATGGTTGGAGTTCTTCAACCAACAAGCAGTTACCTATAGTGCACCTCTTGAGAATGTAATCAGATTTTATGAGCAGCAATATCCACAGTATGGTCTCTTTTCTATGGAAAAGGGTTTTACCGAGGGTAGTGGTCTAAATATACAACTGGTAAATTTCTGGATGGTAATCCATCCCCCACTGATTTTCATTGGTTATGCAGCCACCACAATTCCTTTTGCTGCCGCAATCGTGTATCTGTTGACTAAAGGTGATAGCTGGGAGGAATTGAGCAGACAATGGGCACGTTTCACATGGCTGTTCATGGGGATGGGCATTGCAGTAGGAGGTGTCTGGGCATATGTGGCATTAGGTTGGGGTGGGTTCTGGGCATGGGACCCAGTTGAGACGGCGTCATTCATACCCTGGCTGACGCTCACTGGTTTTCTTCATGCAGCAGCCCTTCATAGAAAAAATAAAACGAATTTCTCGATAGTTGCTCCAATGCTGGCAGTAGCTACTTTCATCTTAGTATTATATGCAGCCATCGTTGTCAGGAGTGGTCTTTTTAGCTCACTCCATACTTTTGGAGAATCTTCAACAGGAACGGTACTAATCACAGCAATTCTGATAATCGCGCTTGTTTCTCTTGCTCTGGGTATGCGTAGATACTTTGAGGAGCCTGAGACTGTGGAAGAAGACAGGGGATTCTGGAACAAAACGAATATCTTCTACGTCACCCTCTTGCTCTTCGTAGTTCTTGCATTCGTATCTTTCTGGGGTATTTCTTACCCTGCGTTTATCCAGATCACACAGAACATGAAAGTGAACGTAGCGTCAGATACCAAGAACTTCTTCAATGCATGGAGCTATCCTTTCACGCTGGTATTGCTTCTTGCCATGGGATTCTGCCTGAACTATAAAGAAGCTGAAAAAGAAAAACAGAAGAAGACACTGTTTATCGTGATGGCGCTTACTATACTGACCATGCTGCCGCGCACAGAAAATTTCTATGTGCTCGACCATAACAGCCCCTTCTGGGTAAGGGAGCCTGAAATATATAAATTAATAGGGAGTATCTCCTTATTGTCGATTTTCTCACCTCTGATTTACGCTGGGGCATCAGTCATAGAGTACCTTTATGGATATATGCACACGGCAACCCTGCGTGTGAGGCTGAAAGGGATTGGCATCACGATGATTCATATCGCTGTTGTACTGATAATTCTGGGGGTTGTAGTCAGTTCAACAAAAACAATAGATATGGGTTATATAAATATACCAATTGCGGCACAGGGACAGCTCTTTGACGTAGGCAATGATTACGGAATAAGGGTGATCGAGCTGTCATCGTACAGCCTGGCAGAGAGTAGTTCCGCGAGTGGAACTAAGATATCAGATATACTTTCCAATCCGACAGGATTTGGCAGTGGTAATATCCAGGTAAGCGGTAAGGTAACTGAGGTATTATATACTCAGACCGAAACACCCCAAGTCACATATACCGCATATATCAGGCTCGATGACGGCACGGGCAGCATCTGGGCTGCAACACAGGCTGCTGAACCCATATCCATTTCTGAAGGAAGCACGCTGTCTGTAAAGGGTTTCCTGATGGCTGATTTCAAGAGTTCTTCCATCAACAGAACTTTCCCCTTAGTAATATTCTCGCGCCCTGATGAAGTCAGCGAGGTGCAGGGATCAGGCAAATACAATGTCCAGAGCGTCAAACTCGAGGTCTACCAGGGGAATAACAAGATCGGAAGCGGTACAGCGGAATACCTCGAAGGAGGAGGCACCTTCCCTATGGTCAGCCCTTCCTTAGGTCTTTTCGCTGGTGACGTATATGTCATATTCCAGGGAACAGGCGGCGGCGCGATCCCTCTGACGCTTAAGATAATCCCTGCTATTGATCTTGCCTGGATCGGCATCATACTCTTTGCGGTCGGGATAATCCTGATAATGCTTGTAAAGTCAAAAGCAAGAGATTAATAAGTATCAAGAAAGCCCCTATCGGGGCAATTTAGTTTTTGAAAGTGTTCAAAATGCATATC
>JBGOYM010000228.1:0-3170 GCA_041479675.1 Candidatus Methanoperedens sp. | reverse complement strand
GGACCCCGCCTCACATATTCTTTTGCCTCATCGAGATTCCTTGGGGTCACGAACATTGTGCTGGTAAGTTCTTTAGCTATTTCAAGGGGTACACCCACCTCGAATATTCGCAGGTTCGGGTCAGGCGAGATGACAGTTCTTGCTGAGAAGTTCACTCGTTTGCCTGACAAACTTCCCCTGAACCGTCCTTCCTTACCCTTTAAACGCTGCGATAACGTCTTCAATGGCCTTCCAGACCTGTGCCTTGCCGGAGGCACGCCAGATACCGCGTTATCAATAAATGTAGTCACATGGTACTGCAGAAGTTCCCACAGGTCTTCGATAATAAGCTGTGGTGCTCCTGCTTCCCTGTTTTCCTGGAACCTCTGGTTAATGCGGATAATGTCCACGAGTTTGTGTGTAAGGTCGTCCTCACTTCGCTGACCTGATTCCAGGGTGATAGACGGGCGCATCGTAACAGGAGGCACCGGAAGTACTGTAAGGATGATCCATTCTGGACGCGCATTCTTAGGGTCCATTCCGATGACTTCAACATCCTCATCTGTCATTTTTTCAAGACGCGACCGGATATCTGTCGGCATCAGCTTATGTTCTTCTTTATGACCTTCTTTATATATGTTTAATTTACCATTTTCTGTCTTCGCGATGAATGAATCGGTTTTTTCGCCGCTGATCTTCAGCGTTACATCGGTTTTTTCATCGTTCATTATCAGCGAAAGAGACTTTTTACCGGTTGACACCTTTATTGTCAAACCATCACTGGACTTTTCAATATCCGGATTTTTTAACCAGTCAACTTCATAATTTTTGATCAGAAATTCGATGAATTTATTACTTTCTTTTCCTGGAATTTCATCCCAGTTGAACAATAATTTATTCTCTTCAATTATTTCAATATAAGTAGTGGGCTTCTCGAACTTGACTTCTGGCTGTTCTTCACCGCAGTACTGGCATGTCCCTGATTTTCGCGCTTCCTTGAATACCTCATTAACGATATCCTCTGCTGATTGCCCCATATTCCGCAGTGTTTTTATCTGTTCCAGATATTTCATTTTCTGGTCAGGAGACAAAAGCAGAGCCCCGCATTTCCTGCAGGTAGCCCTCAGTATCTTGCGTATAAGTTTTGCAAATCCGACATGAATTACGGGAGCAACAAGCTCGATATGCCCGAAATGACCGGGACATTCGCCCGCCCTGCCTCCGCAGGTCTTGCACCGCAGGCCCGGGTCGATGACGCCCAGCTTTGTGTCCATCAAACCCATCTCGATCGGAAAACCGTCATCGTCATAGGTATCTGCCGTAATAACGCGCGTGACGCTCATTTTCCTGAATTCCTTGGGGGAAATAAGTCCGAATTTTATTTCTTTTATTCTTTTTGGTGTTGCTATTAACATAATTTCCTCCTACACCGCATCCTCAAGCACAAGCCGCGGCGCAACTCCGAGTGATATGATCTCATCAAGCAGTAACTTGAATGCGTAGCTCATCTCTGCAGGATATATATCGATCTCTGCATTGCAGTTATGGCAGACAGTTAAGTTTCTTCTCTTATCGAGGGTGGCGATCATTCCGCAGTGGGTACAGACGTATTCTATGACCCTGTCGGATTCATCCAGCAGACGTTCCTTCAGCGCCATGGCTGCTCCGTGTCCAATAAGCACATCGCGTTCCATTTCTCCGAACCTCAGACCACCTTCCCTTGCCCTGCCTTCTGTTGGCTGTCTTGTCAAAACCTGTACTGGACCGCGCGACCTTGCATGCATCTTTGAGGAGACCATGTGGTATAATTTCTGATAGAGGATAACGCCCATGAAAATATCTGCCTGGATCATGTGACCGGTTATTCCGTCATAAAGCACTTCTTTTGCAGTATGAGAATATCCAAACCTCTTCAGGGCATTCCTGAGTTCTTCTTCAGATGCTCCTGAAAAAGGAGTCCCATCGATCTGCCTTCCTTCAAGAGAACCCACTTTACCGCCGATCATTTCAAGCACGTGTCCTACGGTCATTCTTGAAGGTATGGCGTGAGGATTAACTATCAGGTCAGGAACTATCCCGTTCTCTGCAAATGGCATGTCTTCGTGAGGTACTATCAGACCGATAACGCCTTTTTGTCCGTGCCTTGATGCGAATTTATCACCTATTTCCGGAACCCTCTGGTCTCGTGTCCTGACTTTTGCAAGTCTTGAGCCATTCTCAGATTCTGTAAGTATAACGGTATCGACAATCCCTTTCTCGTTAGAGCGCATCGTGACAGAACTCTCTCGCCTCTGAAGAGGACTGATGCCCAGTTCAGTGGGTTCTTCGAGGAACCTGGGAGGACTTGTTTTTCCTATCAGCACATCGTTTGGTCCTACAGGTATTTCTGGATTTACAAGTCCATCGCTGTCCAGTTGTTTATATACCTCAGCACCTCGAGCACCTCTTACTTCCGCATCAGGTATCTCGAACTTGTCTTCCTGCCCTCCAGGATACTTGCGTTCCTCGCCTTCGTTCGTCCTGAAGAAATGGCTCCTTCCAAGACCACGCTCAATCGAACCTCTGTTGATAACAAGCGCATCTTCGATATTATAGCCTTCATACGACAATACCGCGATCACGAAGTTCTGTCCTGCAGGTCTCTTATCAAAACCTATGGCTTCGGCTGTCTGCGTGCTTACCATGGCTTTCTGCGGGTAATGGAGAACATGCGCCCTTGTGTCAGGGCGAAGTTTCATATTTGGAGTTGACATGCCCAGACACTGCTTTATCATGCCTGCGCCCATGGTATTCCTGGGAGATGCATTGTGTTCTGGAAAAGGCACCATGCCTGTGCATATGCCCAGTATCAGCGCCGGGTTGATCTCAAGATGCGTATGTTTCTGGGTGATATCCTTTTCATCTATTGCAATAAGAGCGTTCTCTTCCTCTTCAGCATCAAGGAACTCTACAAGACCCTCACTGACAAGATGGTCAAAATTGATCTCTTCTTTTTTTAGTTTCTCGATGTGTTCTTTAGTTACAAGAGGGTCGCCGTTCTTAACGATTATGGCAGGACGTCTTGCTCTTCCGGGGTCTGAGTTAATATAGATCTCATTGGTATCTTCAATATACGTAATGTTGACCTGTCTCTTGATCTCGCCATGCTGGCGTTTTTTTCTGAATTCATTAACAAAATCTCTGGGATTATC
>JBGOYM010000227.1:0-3173 GCA_041479675.1 Candidatus Methanoperedens sp. | reverse complement strand
TCACCCACATAAGGATTTTCGGCAAAAGATACCAATTTTTCCTTCACTCTGTCTTTTTGGGAGTGATCCAATTCAGAAATGAACTTCTTGACCTTCTTATGAAAAAAGAGAGAATAACCCATTCAATCTCCAAAAACGTCTTCAAAATTTAGAAGCTCTCCTTTCTGTTTTTGAAGTCGTGTATCTTTGATCAATTCTTCTTCATCTTTTGTTAAGATAATGTCATCAACACTGGACTCCACAATTGATCTCAAATAGTCAATATCCTCCCTTATTTTCTTGATCTCACTGAAAATCAGGTTCATATTTGCATTTTCCATAATATTATAAGATTCCCTGAACATTAATAAGAATTGCGCTTATACAAATTCCCATTTCTTTAATAGTTTCATGAATATTTCCTCTTTTTCACCTAAACCCCAGTCATCCGCGATCATGCATGCACTGCGCCGCTGGTGTTCGTGCGCAGGGAGGACACCGAATATAGCGATTGTGAGGTCGCTGGGGTAGGGCGCTCTTTATAGCACCTGGGCTTCAAATCATCAATAAATGAATTTATCTAATCTGAAAATAATATCACACTTATAATGACCTCATCCCACATCGCCAGGTGCGCGCAGCTTGCCATGGTGCTTGAGGTATCAGCAACGCCAAAGCCTGGCAACATTGACAGAGACCACAATTATGCGGATACTCGCTTTGAGCATTTCCTGGCAAGCGCAGTGGGCGTGTTCCCCATATTGGAAAAAGCATCAAGGTCGGATTCAGGAGTAGGTTTATTGATACGGGAAGCTGTTCTGGAAAGCAGCAAATGGCAGAAGGGAGGCAATACTCATTTCGGTGCATTTATTCTTCTTATACCGCTTGTGATGGCAGCAGGAAGGTGCGATGATATTGCATGCCTGAAAGTGCAGGTTCAAAAAGTTGTAAGAGGGACTACGGTCGATGATGCTGTCGAATTCTACAGAGCATTTTTAGAAGCAGGGGTAAAAGTCAAACCTGTGAAAGACCTTGACCTTACTGATGCTGCATCAACTGAAAAAATTAGAGCGCAGGGATTAACACTTTTAAATATGATGGAGATATCAGCTGGTTATGACATGATAGCAGAGGAATGGACGAACGGTTTCCAGAAAACTTTTGATTGCGCCACATCTATCCGGAGTAAGCATAAAAAACACGGTATAAATGATGCCGTGGTGCTCACGTTCATGGAGCTTTTATCTAAATACAAAGACACATTCATACAGACCAAATTCGATGATTGGAAGGCTGAGGAGGTTTCCATTCGGGCAAAAAATATCTTGAAAAAGGGAGGTATGGACGACAAAATGGATGATATTCATTCCTTTGATGATGAATTAATAAAAGAGGGTGTGAATCCCGGCTCGACCGCAGACCTGATAATATCGGGGCTGTTCGTATCGCTTTTTGAGGGGATGAGATTCTGATAGACATCGATGATTTCGGATTTCATGAAGGGATCTCAGAGGTTATCCTTTCAACGCTATCTGCGGACTGTGTTCCCAATGCTGCACCCATAGGTCTGCATAGAAAGGATGGAAGGCTTTTTGCCAGGATATATAACTCTACTACACTTAAAAATATACTGGAAAATCCAGGAGCAGCTGCCAATATCGTGGATGACCCGGTGCTGTTCGTGAAGTCGGCGCTGTCAGATGTCGGGGTAGAAAATTTTGAAGCCATCAATGGTTTTCCTGTCCTGAAAAATAGCCCTGGATGGGTTATTTTTGATTGTACCTGCAATAAGGGTGGGAATATTTCGGTCGTTGAAATGACCCCGGTAAAAGGAAAAATACATCGCAAGGTCATTAAACCCGTGAATCGTGGTTTCAATGCGGTCATAGAAGCTTCGATACATGCCACGCGATATGTGGGCAAGAAGGGTCAAGAATATCTCAGGCAGATAGAGTATTGCAATACTATTGTCAAGAAATGCGGCGGAGCGCGGGAGAAGGAAGCGATGAGGCTGCTGTATGAGCTGATAAAATATCCTGAATGAAATTATTATAGGGCGCGGGGAACTTCCTCCACCGTAACCAGTACCTGCTCCCCGGTCTTCATATCCTTGAGCGCCACTTTCCCTGCATCAAGCTCGTTCTTCCCAACAATAACAACATGGCTTGCGCCGATGGTATTTGCATAGGAAATCTGGTCTTTGAACTTCCTGCCCATGACATCAATGTACACCGGGACATGCTCGCGAAGCTTCCGGGCGATCACGATGGCTTCTTTTCGCGTATCTTCGAATGAAACGACCACAATTCGCCGCGTGGCTTCAGGTTTTACCTCGCATATCTCCATTATCCTGTCAAATCCAATGGCATATCCCGTGGATGGCGTATCCTCGCCCCCGAACAACTGCGCCAGCCTGTAAGAACCGCCGCCGCACACCTGGTTCTGCGCACCGAGTCCCTCGCAGTATATCTCAAAGACCATGCCTGTGTAATAATCAAGCCCCCTCGCTATACCGAGGTCGACATGGGTTTCCAGACCGTACAGGTCCAGCAATTCAAGGAGAGTCTCAAATTGTTTTATTGCATCAATATTTCCCACAAGCTCCCTGGCATCATGCACCGCATTTTCACCCCGCAGTCCTATCAGGCGGAACAATTTGCCCCTGATCTCATCTGGCGCCTGTATATGGTCAAGGAAATCTTCAAGCCCCTTGTCGTCCTTTTTATCCACATAACGCATTATCTTGCTCTGGTGCTCTGGTTGCAGGTCTTTCAATAGCGTTCTCACGATGCCCAGGTTCCCCACATGAAGGTCGCCCTGCACTCCCGCGCTCTTTAACATTTCCACAGCCATCGCAATTACCTCAGCTTCAGACTCGGGGCGGGCGCTTCCTATTATCTCCACGCCGAACTGGAAAAATTCACGGAAGCGTCCTTTTTGAGGGCGCTCATACCTGAAACAGTTATCGAAATAATAGAATTTAAGGGGCTTTGCAGACCTCTGGAGTTCCTCAACATACATCCTTATTACAGGCGCAGTAAGTTCAGGGCGCAGCACTATCTCCCTGTCCCCTTTGTCCTTAAAATTGTATATCTCACCCAGGATCCCCTCTCCGGATTTCAATGTAAAAAGCTCAATATGTTCAAAAGTTGGAGTTTTTATCTCTCCGTATCCCCAACGCTGCGCAACATCAC
>JBGOYM010000226.1:0-3200 GCA_041479675.1 Candidatus Methanoperedens sp. | reverse complement strand
TGTCAACGTGGTTTCATCTATACTTGCCTTCCTTTTCACGATCTCGCATGCTGCAAGATAACCATCTTCCCATCCTTTAACATAGGGATATTCATAAACAGGCTCACCAAAATATACGATATTGTTCCTGCTTATCTTCTCGTCCTTATCCTTTTCAGGTGATTTCTCACCTGTTATTTTTCTCGGTGTAGCTGTCAATCCTATCTGCACAGCATCAGGATTATTAGTAAGAACGATGCTCCACTTGTTCCATGCGCTCCTGTGGCATTCATCGATAATGATGTGACTGAAATAATTCTTTGGATAATTACTCAAAAAGAACGACTGGTCGCCTTCTTCATATAGTCCCAATGCCTGATATGTTGCAACAATGATCCTTGCATTCTTTTGAGGATTTCTATTCTTGACCTCTGCTGCATTATCACCGAAATATGAGAACAATCTACCAAATCCCTGTTTTCTGAGTTCATTCCTATCACAAACAAATAAAGCTCTCCTCACCTGTCCAGCTTCCACCAGTTTATCCAGAAGTTGAACAGCTATTCTTGTTTTTCCCGAACCTGTAGCAAGAGACTCTAATATTCTATTCCATCCCGCTTTTTTTGCAGCGATTTTTTCAAGTGCTGCTCTTATCGCAGCATCCTGGTAATATCTTCTTTCAGACTGCCCGCCTCTGTATGGAACACATAGCGCCTTTGCATCAACCTCCTCCAGAGAAAAACCCTTGCCAGCTTCATATAGTTTTTTCAACAAATCAGGTGTCGGGAACATGCTGAGTGGCAGTTCTTCGCTGACTTTTTCCGAAAAAGAATCATATTCTACGAACATATGACCATTGGTGGCAAATACAAACGGAACATTGAGCCTTTTTGCATATTCCTTAGCCTGCTCAATTCCAAGTGTGGCATACTCATCTTCTTTTTTTGCTTCAAGAGTGCCTATTGATAATGGGTTTTGCTTCTCTTGTACAGGCAGACATAAAAGATAATCAGTCCTTCCTTTCCTTCTCTTGGGATTACCACTTATGATTTCTATAGTTCCTGCAGTCATTTCCCTTCGAATCAGGTCTTCAGTCCAGCCAATTTTATGAAGCACTGGATCTATAAGTTTAGCTCTTGTGTCTGCTTCATTAAATCCCATTTTATATTTTTCTCTGCTCTTGGCTCATCAAGATACCTGTTGAGGTCCAGGATTTCGTTGTCGGTGAGTTTCATGGCAAGATACGAATTATCAGATATCTGCTTCCCATAATAATAAATCTGCGTTTATCTGCGGTTTTATTTCTTCTTATACACATTCAGCCCAATTTTGATCGCTTCCTTCCCTGGAATTGACTGATTGCCTTCACTCGATGCGATAATAATCGTCTTGCCAGAAGATGACGGCCCGAAATCTTTAGCTAAATCCACCTTTATCGTTAAGATGTTTCCTTCCACTGACATTTCAACGTTCTTCATGTTTTTATCTCTCCTCCTATAAAACCATCTTTATATATCACAGGAATGGCTAAAACCTTTTGCTTTTCCCCTGAAATACCTCTCTTTCTCACTGAATATGCACCCGCAGTACTTCTGCATATAAAGTTCAAGAGCCTTTGCGATCTCGCGTGATTCCCCATAACCCTCCCTGAAATCCTCGTAATAGAACTCGATGTGGTTCTCATCGGCAGCCTTTTTTCCAACCTCTGCAAGCATTTCATGCTTCTGGTAAGGGGATATCAACAGAGTAGTGGTGAAGGCATCGAACCCCAGCAGAACTGCGGTCTTTGCGGTTTCGGCAAGGCGCAGAGTATAGCAGAACCTGCACCTGTCTTTGGCATCAAGAGCACCGCGGAGATAGTTCTCGATATCGTAATCATCTTTATAGATCACTCTTGCTGCCTTCCGTTCTACATACTTTTCAAGCGCTACCTTACGGCTCTTGTACTCCTGATATGGGTGTATGTTGGGGTTATAAAAAAAGCCTGTAACTTCATGCCCTTCTTCTTCCATACGTTTATGAGGGTATGTAAAACACGGCGCACAGCAGATGTGGACGAGGATTCGCATATATCAGACTATGCATTTCATATCTTAATCTTATGGATTTCAGAAAAATACTAAAAAAAGGACGTTCAAACATCATAATCGCACAGAGCAAGAAATAGCATTATTTTTCAAGGATGCATATCCGCCTTGTAAGGCTCTTGTGCACCCTCTGAATATGTGTCTGTGCAACTTTAAACCCCGCTTCTTTTGCCAGTGCCTCTATCTCCCTCTCAGAAATAAATACTGCTCTTTTTCCCTTCTTCAGAACGCGGTATATCTCGCCAAGGGACCCCGTGAGCATATACTCCAGCGATTCTGCTTTTATTGCCGCCGACCTTCCGTATGGCGGGTCTGTGACAACAGCATCCATGCTCTCGTCCCGCAGCGCCATGCGGCAAGCGTCCTGATACAAAAGTGAATGATCGATATTGTAGTGGTCAAGGTTCATTTTAGCACCGAGAAGAAGCTTGCGCTGCATGTCGCCGCCCAGTACCCTGGTGCCCATCAATCCGGCTTCGACCAGAATGCCGCCTGTCCCGCAGAACGGGTCAAGCAAGTTTTCTTCCGGTTTTGCGATGTTCACAAGAGCCCGTGCTACCCTGGGCATCAGTACGCCGGGGTAAAAGAAAGGCTTGTAATGGGGTTTTCGTGCCTCATAGGCGCTGCGGTCAATAGAATACATTATGCGTCCGAATATGCTTTTATCCTCTGTAAGCAGTATTCTTAATTGCACTGTGGGGTTTTTCAGGTCTGCGCGTGCTCCTCTTTGAAAGAAGATACTGCCGACGCGCTTCTCCATCGACTCCGTATCTATTGTAGAATACTCTCTTACACGTTTGACCCTTATGCTGTATGTTCCTTCGATTTCGACGTCTGCTTTTTCCACAGTATCAAGCACATTTTCCTCGCCCGCCCCGCCTATCCCGAGAACCTCAGTTATATGGTGGGTCATCGAAAGTTTTTTTGCAAGGATGCCTGCTATTGTTCCTGCATCTTTTCTTATTTCAATGATAAGACATCCATCAAGACTGAGACTGATCTTGAAATCCGAGCACACCGACTCAAGGCTTGCGACCACTTCGGAAGCCGGAAGCGTAGTGTGCTCACCCGACAATTCAAATGCCAGCAACATAGTTTATACTGCCAGGCCTTCTTTGAGTTCCCTTAGCATCT
>JBGOYM010000225.1:0-3203 GCA_041479675.1 Candidatus Methanoperedens sp. | reverse complement strand
CAATCAGAAGAATAAGTCTCATTTCCTTTTGTTGAAGCGATAAAAACATTTGCATCAATGCAGATCGGCTTCATTCATTATGTCTCCTGTCCTTTTTCGTCATTTCAAGGACAGAAGGAGCGTTTCTTGGCCATTTCTTTTCGAGTTTATTGGCTTCAGCAAGCCATGCTCTTGCGGCTGCTCTTGTTTCATCATCCTTTGTGCGGCTTCTGCTTTCGAGAACCATCTTTCTCAGGTCATGTATCTGTTCATCAATGGATGTTATTTTCTCGATTATTTCGCCATTTGCCATGACTCTTATTTTTATTCTTTGGGTTTAAATAGTTGTTTGATGGGGGAAATCCAACTCACGATATGTTCTCCGCACCTGCCCGGACTCCGCGCATGCCGCGCACGCACCGGGTTTGCCAGCAGGGAGGGGGACGGCGCAAGTATAGTTCGTATAGAATTTATGGTGTAAATTTATGCTGTTGCCTTGGATATTATTATCTTTTTATCCTGCACAGAGAAATTTACTTCAGTTCCTTCTTTTATGGAAAGGGCATCAGCTATTTCTTTGGGTATTCTGACAGCAATACTGCCTCCGAGATTGAAGGTTTTGCGCTTGAACAGGTCGACAAGCCTGTCGTGCTCTTTTTCATCTATCCATTCATCTTTGCATTGGGGGCAGACCTCAACAGTAACCCATACGCCTTTTTCTATCTCCTTACGTTCTTTTCTCATCTCTGTTTCGCATAGTGGGCATTTTGTCATATTCTATTCCTCTATTGTCAATATGTAGATTATCCCGCTTCTAACGGTGTAAACAAAGCGTATCCTTGCATTTCCAATCTCGCTCTGAATGATCCCGATTTCTCCATCTTTATTAGTCTTTTTTATATGTTTACCTGTTTTCAGGTAATGCCGTACTTCATCAGTTTTCATCTGGAAACGTTCTTTTAATCGATTGGAAGCATGTATCGTGTATTTTATTGGAGCTTTATGAAAGTCGATCAATAACTATCAGTATTAATTAGATACTGATAGTATATTAATTTATCCTACGTGCGATATGTTCTCCGCACCTGCACGGGCTCTGCGCATGCCGCACGCACCGGGTCTGTCAGCAGGGGGAGGGCGCGGGGGTGGGGCGAGAGATGGGGGGTTGGGGACGGGCAACCCCGGGACATATAGAATAATTGCAGAAATGAATCCGTTGAGCTGATGAAAGGTTTAGAAAATCATAGCATAACTGCATCATTGAAATTTTTAAAATGAGGGTCTCCAGTCAATACTTTCATATTTCTGCTCCTTGCTGATGCAAGTATGATGGCATCTGCAAGACCGAAATCTGGAGTTTTGACTTTATTTTCGGCATGTATCTTTGCGGCTTCAATCGCGATTTTTTCATCTATCGCGACTATAGCGCACCTTTTCATTATAAAATCTGTTCTCTCTTGCGCATTGCCGTCTGTCCTGAGGGATTTAGAATATATCTCTGCGATCACGATGGGGGATGTGTATAATTGTAAATTATCCTCCACAAATCTCTTGACTTTTTCACCTTTATAAGTCCCCATGAAATATTCCATCCATGCGAATGAATCCAGCAGCATTATAATCTGTCCTCATGGTCCCTGAGGTCGGATAAATCGGTCTTTTGCATTGTCCCGAAGAGGCTTTTTTTCTCTTTGAAAAGCATTTTTATTAAAATCTCATTTATTTTTTCTGAAATATTCCTGACTCCTGCTTCTTTTTTGAGGGTCTGGTAAACATCTTCTCTTAATTTTATTGTTGTCCTGACATATTCTGTCATCATCATCACCTACATATATGATATCATCTACATCAACATAACATTTGCGGTTGTGATATGTCCTCCGCACCTGCCCCGGCTCCGCGCATGCCGCACGCACCGGGTCTGCACGCAGGAGGGGGGCGGGGGTGGGATGGCGCCTAACTGGCTCGGATGGAATAATTGTGATATGGGAAAAACTTGCAGGTAGTTTCAAGCGATAAAGAAAAAGAAAGCCAAAGTTTTATTAACTTAATGATACAATTGTCTAATTCATGATACAATTGTATCAAAAAATTACACAATTAACCGTTCTCCAACTGTTCATTAAAAATCCTTACGAGCGGTACTATCTCAGGGAAGCCTCAAGGATGCTGGACATAAGCCCTATGACAGTTAAAAGAGCACTTGATCTGCTTGTCAAAGAAAGGCTACTCATCAGGGAAGAATTCAAGAACCAGATACTTTATAAAGGAAATTTGGAAAGCTCTGCCTTCAAACATTTAAAGGTCGCCTATAACCTTGCATGGCTTGAGGAAAAAGGCATCGTGGATCATTTGAAAGAAAATCTTGCTGGCTTGACCTCTCTGGTTCTTTATGGCAGCTTTGCGAAGGGAGAGAACGATGAAAAGAGCGACATAGATATTCTTGCGATTTCTTCATCTGCTAAAAAAAGAGATATCAAGCTGATGGATCTATTGGGGAGAGAGACTTCTCTGACTATTCTTAAACCTGCAGAATGGAAAGAACAGGCCAAAAAGAACAAAGCTTTTTACATGGATATTATAACAGAGGGTATAGTTCTATTCGGAACAAGACCGGTGGTTGAATGAACCTTGAGGAATGTTTAGAAAAAAGGTTGTTAAGAAACGCCCCACCTGACAGGTTGAAGAGCGAAAAAGCAATAGAAATGGCGCAAAGGGCGATCATACAGGCAGAAAAACTATTGGAGCATGGATTTTATGAGCAGGCCATACTTTATTCATATACTGCAATGTTCCAGGGTGCAAGAGCGCTTCTATTCAAAGATGGCTTCATTGAGAAAAGCCATTACTGCGTGGTAGAATATCTGAAGCGCCACTATGTCCAGAGCGGCAAGCTTGACCAGAGACACATTCACTGGCTTGATACTTACCGGATCGAGCGCCATGAAACACTCTATGGACTTGAGAAGATGGACGTGAATGAAGAAGATGCAAATGCCGCTATAAGCTCTGCGAAAGACTTTCTGAAGGCAATCAGGAGGTTGACAGAAGGATGAGATCAAAATGCAGGGATAAATTCAAATCAACTTGCGGTTTGTTCTCCGCACCTGTCCGGGCTCCGCGCATGCCGCACGCACCGGGTCTGCGCGCAGGGGGGGCGTGGGGGGGCAATGTCATTAAGTTAGTGGAAAAGCAGTTTCCATAGTCAGCTTTTAAGACTTATT
>JBGOYM010000224.1:0-3242 GCA_041479675.1 Candidatus Methanoperedens sp. | reverse complement strand
TTCATTGTCGATTGTAAGATCTATGCTCCCTGAGGCGGCAAGTTTCGGGTCGGCATTCAAAATTGCTTCAGCAATCGGTTTTGCCCTGCTCCTGTACATTTTTCCAAGAACCTTCATATTGGGCAGAAGCGCAGTGGGAACTGTTTCAAAGTACGGAGTCCCTGTTTTTAGTATGACCCCGGAATTAGCCGCCCCTGCAATATCAGATGCATCTTCCAGGGTTGAATATATCTCGACACCAGCAAGTTGTGTATTCAACGCCATTCCATGCTCGGATTTGTAGCGGCGAATGGCAGCAGTGATCTCTTTTATCAGTTCACCTGTAACCTCGGCGTCAGCATCAATGAGAGACTCGTCCGCTTGTGGCCATTGCTGGAGATGCACGCTAACAGGTCTTAAATGTGAATATATTTCTTCTGAAAAATACGGTAAAAACGGAGCAAGAAGACGTGAAAGTGTATCAATCGTAACAAACAGCGTGTACTGCGCGGCTCTCTTTCCCTTCCCATCACCATATAATCGTGATTTTGCAAGTTCGATATAATTATCCGCAAGGATCTCCCAGGCAAACCCGCGTATCGCCTTAAAGGTTTCATCGAACTGGTATGCATCCATTTTTTCTGTACATTCTTTTACGAGCCTGTTGAGTTTGCTGAGAAGCCACAGGTCAATAGGCGTAAACAGCGCTGGTTTATCTGATATATGGGGCATGGAAAATCGCACTATGCTCCATAGCTTTTGAAGGAATCGTGAGCCTGCGACCACGTCCTTCCAGCTAAAAATAATGTCCGAACCAGTCGTACCCCCTATGGCAGCCCACTGCCTGAAAGCGTCTGCGCCGTTCTTCTTCATTACTTCTTCTGGCACCACGAAGTTATTGCGGGACTTGCTCATCTTGTGCCCATCCTCTCCAAGCACCATGCCGTTGAGCAGAATGGTATCCCACGGCTTTTTATCAAGCAGGGATTTTGACCTCAGGATAGTATAGAACGCCCATGTGCGAATAATATCATAACCCTGCGGGCGAAGCTGCGCTGGAAGCAGGAGCTGTTTGTCTGAAAGCCATCCTGAAACATGGAGGGCAGAAATGGAGGAGTCCATCCATGTATCAAGCACGTCCTCTTCTCCCCTGAATTCCGTAGAGCCGCATTCGCACGCCTCAGGAGGCGCTTTCTGCGTGGGGTCAAGGGGCAGCCATTCCTCTTTTGCGACCTTTGTTTTGCCGCATTCTGCGCAGTACCAGGCAGGTATCGGGGTTGCGAAGATCCTCTGCCTTGAGATGCACCAGTCCCATTCCATCGTGCCTGTCCAGTTCTCGAGCCGAACCTTCATGTAATCCGGGACCCAGGTGACCTCGTTCGCTGTGTTAAGTATGTCCTCGGCGACTATCTTCACGAACCACTGCCTCTCTGAGAGTATCTCGATAGCGGTCTTGCAGCGC
The DNA here is from genome assembly GCA_041479675.1 of Candidatus Methanoperedens sp. GTDB lineage: Archaea > Halobacteriota > Methanosarcinia > Methanosarcinales > Methanoperedenaceae > Methanoperedens. The sequence goes on along the minus strand of JBGOYM010000224.1, from coordinate 1,801 downwards.
CAGCACAGCCCCACGTTCTGGTCGAGTTTTTCCTGCTTATATAAGATCCCTGAAGTTTTCATGTCATATATTATCGCTTTCTTGCATTCATCCGTGCTCATTCCAGCGTATTTTCCTGCAATTCCGGTCATTTTGCCGGTCTTGTCGATGGCTTTACGAAGGGGCAGTGAATGCTCAACCCACCACCGTACGTCCTGCTTGTCTCCGAAAGTGCATATCATCACAACACCAGTACCGAAAGTGGGGTCAACACTTTTATCTGCGATGACTTTGACTGCATGACCGAACACAGGCACTTTGACCTCAGTATTCACGTATTTACTGTACCTTTCATCATCCGGATTCACTGCGACCGCGACACACGCGGCGAGAAGTTCTGGTCTTGTCGTAGCTATCTGGAGTTTGTCAAAATTAAGGTAATTAAGAACAGTGTCCCTTGCATCGTATTCCACCTCCGCGAACGCTATGGCTGTTTCACAGCGCGGACACCAATTTACGGGATGGTTCTGCTGGTATATCTTCCCGCTTTCGTACATCTGCACGAAAGACGCCTGGGTCTTGCCAAAATAAGAGGGCTCCATAGTGATGTACTCGTTGCTCCAGTCGATAGAGAATCCCAGGCGGCGCAGGGTTTTTCGCATTCGCTCGATGTTATTTGTCGTCAGGTCTACGCACATTTGACGGAACTCCTCGCGCGAGACCTGGCTCTTTGTGATGCCGTTCAGTTCTTCCACTTTCACCTCAGTGGGAAGACCGTGGCAATCCCATCCTTCAGGGAACATAACATTGAACCCGCGCATTCTCTTGTAGCGCGCCACGAAATCGATGTAGCACCAGTTTAGAGCGTTGCCGATATGGAAATTCCCGGTGGGATAGGGGGGTGGGGTATCGATTATGAACTGGGGTTTTTCAGAATTCCAATCAAAATAGAACATGGAATCCTGCCATTTGTTCATCCATTTTTCTTCGATAGCGTTATAATCGTATTCTTTCGGGAGTTCCATAGTTCTGGTTCTGATTACTTACATTATTAATAGAATTATCGGTTTCGAAGAGTTAATCCCGGCAGAATCAATTTAATATACTTATAAGACTTTTTAATCAACTGATATGCCAAGAGTCGGAATCGCGGATACCACTTTCTCCCGCATCAACATGGGAAAAATAGCCATCGATGAGCTTAAGAAAGGCGCATCCATGCAGATAGAGCGCTACACAGTGCCGGGAGTAAAAGACCTGCCTGTTGCCTGCAAGAAACTGATAGAGGAAAAAAAATGCGATATAGTCATGGCTCTTGGAATGCCCGGCTCGCAGCAGATCGACAAAATGTGCGCCCATGAAGCCTCACAGGGGATAATTCAGGCGCAGCTCATGACGAACACCCATATCATAGAGGTCTTTGTGCACGAGGATGAGGCAAAGGACGAGAATGAACTGGCATGGCTAATGGAGAGGCGCACCCGCGAGCATGCTCAGAATGTTATCAAGTTATTGTTCCATCATGAAAAATTGCAGCGTGAGGCGGGTACGGGGCAGAGGCAGGGGTTTCCTGATGTCGGGGCGATAAGATAGATAATAGATGAAGCGGGTATTACTTTCACACCGCTTGCATGGTATTTATCTTCTTTTATGCGCTATTGTTACAGTGGATTATATCTAAACCTGAACAGTTTTGATTTTCCCCCCTACATATTAAAATCGACCTCTACAGTCTCTTTGAATAATCCTTTGAATCCGATCATTTCTAAGGTTTTATCCGATATTCCTGTCAAATTCAGGTGCCAATTCTTCACTTGATGCC
>JBGOYM010000223.1:0-3252 GCA_041479675.1 Candidatus Methanoperedens sp. | reverse complement strand
AGTGAAGGATCATATTCAACATGGGCTTTTGCAAGTGAGAAATTGACAGTTACTGATTCAACGCCATTGAGTTTTTTCAAGACTTTTTCAATATTAGCAGCGCATGCGGCACATGTCATGCCTGATATCTTAAGTGTGATTGTCTTTTCATCAACTTCATATCCAGCATCGGTGGCAGCCTGTTTTATTTCGTTAAGGTTGGTGACCGATGCCTGGCAGTGTCCGCACATCATTCCTTCTATCTTTATTTTTGCTTCAGTCATAATTATCCGAACCTGTTTTTATTATCTTGTCAAATGGATTTCTCACTTGTATTTGCGCTTCGAGTATGAAAATTTAGAAGTCTCTCCCCCGCGGGCGACTATGTAGAACCATTCATACAGCGATTTTAGCGTCCCAAACTGCTGGTACCTGCGCATCGAGAACCCAACCCTCATACGGCTGTCAAACTTCACTTTCCCCAGTTTTTTCATACGCAGCGCTATCTCAACGTCATCCCCCGCATCAATACACCTGTACATGCCTCCTTTGATGAAAGCTTCCTTATTGAATGCAGTATTGCATCCAAGAGTGTAGTAAAAAATCCCGGTATAGTACCCGAGGCACGAAAATGTATTTGCGGCGATGAGGGATAGCCTGTTCTTTATCCCGTCCTCGATAGGATAGACAGTCCCGTAAAGCTGCACGATGTCCTTTTTCTCAAAATCCTTCTTTATTACCTCAAGCCAATCAGGAGGAATTATGCAATCTGCATCAGTGGTGGCAACTACATCGCCTTTTGCCCGCATCACCCCGTCATTCCTCGCTCCGCCAATTTTTTTGCTTGTCTGGATGAAAACCTCATCCGCATATTCTTTTGTAAGTTCGCGGGTGCGGTCGCTGGAATTTCCGTCTACGACGATTATCTCATACTCATCTCTGGCAAGCGTCTGGCTGCACAGGGATTTAAGGCAGGCTGTTATTCCCGCTTCTTCATTATAAGTTGGAACTATCACTGATATCATGATTCGATCAATCTCCTGTAAAGATCGAAATGCATTCTGGCGATATGTTTGATGTCAAACTTTTCCGTAAATGGACGGGCAGCTTCTGAACTATTCCGCAATGAATCATCATCATTAATAACAGTTGAGGCGTCATCAAGAGTCCCGAAGAAATGAACCCCATCATCAAAGATCTCCCTGAATTCAGGTATATTTCTGGCGACAACAGGCAGACCGCATGCTAATGCCTCAAGAACCACAAGCCCGAATGTCTCTGCATAAGATGGCATGAAAAATACATCTGCGCCGCTGTATGCTTCCATGATGTCAGGAACAAATCCAGTAAATATGACGTTATTTTTGCACTTTTTCTTCATATTTTTTATCTGGAAATAATCCGCAGAGAAGATCCCGTAAGGGAAACCGCCTACCCAGACCCATTTTATTTCAGGATGTTTTTTTGAAAGTTCAAGAAAATCATATATTCCCTTTCGCGGCGTCTGCTGCGCCACGGTCAGCACCACTTTTTCATCATCATCGATGTTGAATCTTTCTCTGAACTTCTCCCGCTTATCAGCATCGGGTCTAAAATATTCCCGGTCTATCCCGTTGGGTATGAGAGTGGATGACATATCCGGAAGTATCTCATCGATCTCCCGCTGGCACGGGACAGATATATTGATAATGTGATCGAAACGGCGATAAAGCCCTGGATAATACTGGTTGATCGTACTGCTGAATGCAAGATTACCTTCATTGACACGGGGTGTGGAATGCGCTGTCAGAATCTTGATGCCGCGGGAATACTTCCTGTTGAGAAGCGAGAGCGGCCCGAAAGAGTGGTAATGTACCACATCAAAGTCAGAACTTTTGGAGTTCCAGGATATCTCCATCCCGGGCATTCTGGACAACTCCCTGTAAAGAGTCTTTGCTGCTGTCGAACATCCGATGTATTTAAAAAAAAGCAGGTCTTCCACAAAAATATTGATCTTCATAAGTCTCTTGAGAAATTCATTGCGTTCCTGATGCATCCGTCCATATTCAGATATTCAAACTCCGCAAATCTACCCACAAGCCCGATGCCTATCCCGGTGCAGTATTCTTTTACAGTTGCGATGTTATGCAGGTAATCAAGGTCATAGATAACATACGCGTATTTTTGTCGCATGACCGAACTATATACCACGTCATCTCTTCTTATTATTTTCATATTCTCAAGGGCATTGATAACATGGTCTATAATATCGTTGTCCTGCATTGATGATGCCTCATCACCTTCGCGATAGGTTATCTCAATAAGTATTGATGAATTCCCTTGTGGCGCCACATAAGGACTGTAGTTGGACGGAAAAGAGATGCGGTTGAACAAACCGAGCTCTTTCTCAGGTATATACATCCATGAAATGTCGGGAACTTTGCCTTTTATCCCGAGGAAGACACAGGCGATAGAGTTGTATTTTAATTCGCTGCATGCTCGTTTCACATTTTCGGGAACGCTATCGAGACATTGCAATAGTTCCTGCAAGGGTATGGTGGATACCAGATGCCGTGCAGAAATTTCGCGGCTTCCGTCGCTTATAATGAATCCCCCGTCTTCTTCCCTGATAGAAGACACATTGAATTCTGTCTGTATATTTTCTTCAACAGGTTTTGCGATCTCCCTGACCATAGCTTCGATCCCGCCCCTTAAGGGATAACTGAAAACTGACTGGTGGGTATAGCCCTCGGTTTCGATCCCAATTGCTGATCTGATAACATCCTCAACCGGAGGTCGCGGTATTCTGCCATCTACCCAGTGCATCGACATGAGCTCTGTCGGATATTTCCATATCTTCTCGTTGTATGGTATCATGTACAGGTCTGCGATGCCTTTTCCGAACGTGTAATTTATCCATTCACGGAAATTTAAAGGGGGTGAAAGTTCCCCTTTTTCAACTGCTATAAGCGTTTTTATGAACTCGTTTATGCAAAAGTAGAGCTCTTCCTTTGGAAGCTGGTTCAGACCGTTCTCGAATGGATATTTGATAAATAACCCTTTGTAGAATATCTTTGTGTTGCGTTTATTTTGCTTGCTGTTCCTGCCAAGCACATCACACATGAATGTCAGGACTTGCGTATCGCGGCTGAAAATAATGTGAGAGCCTCCGATGTCAAACGTGAAACCGGATCTGGTCATGGAGCGACACAGTCCCCCATATTCGGGTTCCCGTTCAAGTACAGTAACTTCGTCTCCTTTCTCATGAAGCAGTCGGGCAAGAGTGATACCTGT
>JBGOYM010000222.1:0-3255 GCA_041479675.1 Candidatus Methanoperedens sp. | reverse complement strand
CGCTATATAAACGTCATCGGTCAACTGCACTTCCTTCCCGAAATACAGCCCTTCAGTGCCCTCCCTCACACACACAAAATCAACATCTCCAAGTGGTTTCTGGGTGTTCGGGAAGGATTTTATCGGCCTCACATTCGCGTACAGGTTGAACTTCTGTCGGATAGACACTGCCACGCTCTTTTGTGAGCCAGCGCCGCCCGGGGTTGTGGTCGGACCTTTAAATCCTGCATCACTGTTTGATAATGCATCCCAGGTCTCAGGAGGTATCAACGAATCTCCGCCGTTTGTTTCCCACCATTGCGTGCCTGCTTCGCATATGATAAATTCAACATTCGTACCTGCGGCTTCAACTATCCTTAGCATGCTGCTAACAAGCTCAGGACCTACGCCGTCACCTTTTATTACTGCTGCAATCTTACTCATGATTATACCTTTTAATTACTGTCCTGGTTTTTTAACCACGCGATCCCGGAAGATGCGGATTTATAAATGTCAATTTCATCCATATTGCTAATTATTGGGCTTCAGAAACGCCCGCACCTATCTTTTTCAAGTCATCAAAGAATCCAGGGTATGAAATATTGACCGACTCAACTGTATCAATGGTCGTCCCTCCTGCCACCATCCCTGCCACAGCAAGCGCCATAACTATCCTGTGGTCATCCCAACCGTGCACCTGCGCTCCTTTTAGCGTCCCGCCCCTGATTATCAACCTGTCTTTTTCCTCTGTTATGTCAACGCCCATCTTTTTTAGCTCCACTGTCATGGCATGGAGCCTGTCTGTCTCTTTATATCTCACATGCTCTGCGTTCTCTATGACCATCGTGCCTTTTGATGCGGCGCCAAGCACCGCAAGCGTGGGAACAAGATCAGGTGTCTTTCCGACATCCACGTTGATGCCTTGCAGTTCGCTCCTGTTCACCTTTACCTCTCCTTTTTTCTCATCCCACTTGATCTGCGTACCCATTTTGCCAAGAATATCTATGAGAACTGAATCTCCCTGCTCCGTGGGGAAGAGGTTTTTTATTGTGACATCCCCGCACAGCGCGCCTGCTGCCATTATGTAAGATGCTGATGAGAAATCGCCCGGAACATTATATGATCTCAGGTCGTATTCCTGTTCAGGCGGAATTGTAAAAGCGTTAGTACCATCTTCGATGATCTTTGCTCCGGCATCTTTTAGCATGTCAATTGTTATGTTCACGTAAGGTCGGGATTTCATCTCCCCTTTTATCATCACTTTTGTCTCAGTCCGGGCAAAAGGGCATGCTATGAGCAGCGCAGAAATGAACTGAGAACTTATCGAACCGTCGATATAAACACGGCCTCCTCTCATCTTCCCCCGTACCACTATTGGAGCCATGCCGTTATTGCGCGTGGAGAACGCCTCAGCGCCAAGGTCGTTGAGCGCGTTTAAAAGCGGTGTATTGGGCCTGCTCCGTATGCTGGCATCGCCAGTAAGAACCGTTGCTCCTTCTGCAAGTGAAGCAATTGCGGTCATTATGCGTAATGTGGTGCCTGAATTGGCAACATCAAGCACGTTATCCGGGGTCTTGAGTTTCCCAACAACCCCTTTGATAACTAATGATTCTTTCTTATGCTCAAAACTTGCACCATATGCCTCAGATGCTCTTATCGTGGCTCTTGTATCTTCTGAAATAAGAGGATTGTTGACGGTCGCCTTTTTTGAGAGCGCAGCTATCGCAATAGCCCTGTGGGTATAGCTTTTCGATGGCGGGGCATTTACAGTGCCTTTTATCTCTGACCTCTGGATAACGAATTTCATGCGAGTAGGCTTAATGACCATGCAACTATTTATTGATACTGATTGTTGATGTAATCATGATTTTTGACTACTTTAGGTGCAGGCGTTAGACTTTGGGTGCAAGTAGAGTAAAGCAGAGGTCTTTCAACCTCCACCTCCTCATCAAACCGTGCGGACGGATTTCTCGTACACGGCTTTCGTCTGGCTTATCCCATTACAAGAAATGGTATCATCCAGCATCGAAGATAGCGAAACCAGCCCCATATTAGCGAATTCAGCAGGATGTATTCCGAAAACAAGAACCTTCAAAGTCCGCTTCTTTGCCTCAAAGCTCCGTAAGCGTCCTCTGATGTATCTATCAAGCAATCCGAACGATTTCTTCACCGTGCCACACTTGAAATAGTTCCCCCAACCCCGAATAACGGGATTGATGGATTTTATCACCATCTCAAGGTTCTTCGGCTGCTGCCGTCGTGTTCGCCGCTTTATTTCTTCCCTGAACCTTTTCAAGGTTCTTTTGATCCCATACTTTGCGTATGAGGGCAAATGCCTTGAATTTGTCATGGTATTGCTGATTCCATTTCTTCATTTACTGTCTCCATTGGTTTTGGCTTCCAGCAGTTGTTCCACTATCTTCACATACTGTCACCAGAGAGCGTTTTATTGCCATTTTGGCTGTACTTACCTTTCTGGTATCTTCTTTTATTCCGATTGGTGTTATCGTGCTGTTCACCTCTACTCTTTCCAGACCAGAACCCCTTCGCTGGGTCAAGTTTTCTCCTCGAACCGTCGCCCCCTGTACCCTGCGGCACAGGTTCTGTATGTCATCAGCCTGTCCTTCATCGCTACTATGGGTTCATCCGACCCCTCTTAACGCATTGGTCTGGCTTTCCCAGATAGGTTATACCTCGCCTACCTTTACCCCTTCATTTGAGTTCATTGACCCAGAAACGAGTTGGGTGTTAACTCAATCTCAAGGAGGACGTTAAGAGGTCTCCCTCGGTTGCACAGGAGAGCTTTTCAAACCATCCCGACCATGATCACCCTGACAATCATCAATCTGCTCAAGCTTCCATTTGAATCGGGAATGTCGCATCATGTCAAGGCCACTTATGGTTCACTCGCTGTTTCGGGCTGTGGTTTCCGATACGGGAACTCCGCACCATGCTTCGCAGCATCGCACTTCCCTTCTCTTCATGTGGGAGCAGACCCACAAGGAGGGATTTTCACCCCGGTGGACATGTACCGTTGCATTTTTTTTTGTCCTGTTTGTTCATTCTTTCTTTCCTGTGTTTCGAGGCACGCCGATTCATCCACCGGACAAGTCCAGTGGTATTCTCTAGCCTCTACCCCATGTTATAAAATAGAATGCAAAAGTGTATCTATCATAAAACAAATTATCATACTGGGAGATACAAATGACAAACCTTCTATATGTACAGACAAGCGGAATCGATACGCCTGAACGCCTTTATTCCCCTTTTATTCTT
>JBGOYM010000221.1:0-3323 GCA_041479675.1 Candidatus Methanoperedens sp. | reverse complement strand
GCCTTTGCCACAGCGGCGCTGTCCTTAGCCTGAAGGGCAAGTATCTGTTCAGGGGCAAGTCCTTTGGCAAGTTTCATCTTCGCAAGATCTCCCAGCGTACCGGCTGCAGGATGCCCTCCTCCTTCCCCGATCGTTGATATCAGGGCTTCGTCAGTAGCTACAGAGCGCGCCTTCAGCTTTTTCTCTTCGATCTCCTGATAGCCTGCAGCGTCCTCGCGCTTTGTCTCTTTCAATTTTTTAAGTAAATTGATACCCTGTTCGGCTTCCACACGGTCGCGCTCGATCTCCCTGCGTTCCATTTCATCTTTTAACCTGTCGCGCGCGCTTGCAGATTCGACCTCGAACCCGAGTGATTCCTTTTGCAAGCCTATGCCATGTGTATGGGCTAACTTTTCCCGGATCTGGTTCCTGACCATTCCCAGATCCTGTAGATTCTCTTGAAGTATGCGCTGCAACTCAATTTTTTCATTTTCGCGGATTATGCCTTCTTTTGCAAGGTTATGAATGAACTTTTTAATTTCATCCTCATTTTTTAATTTATTGATATCCTCTTCAGCCGCCCTTGCACGCTCTCGATTTCTTAATAGAAGCTCAGAATCCTTCACATCTTCCAATTTTCCGTCTCGCCCCACCCCTCCTTTTCTTTTTATTATTTCAGCCCAGTAGCTTTCATCGTAGTCAAAATTCGGGAGATATATCAGGTTCATACCGAGCCTGTTGAGGGTCGTTCTCATATGATGCTCGAAATCCTGCTGGATATCTTTTTTAATTTCGAGAGTGCCATACAGTTCATCAAAAGAATACTGCTTGATCTTCGCCTGGACTATATTTGACATTTCATCAATGAGGAATTCGTTAAGGTCGCCTATTGAAATGTATTCCCTGCTCTTCATCAAATTGGTGAAAAACAATATGGGGGTCTCGACATTCAGGGTAATGGTCCCTCTTACGCCAGCATCAAAAGCCTCTTTTGTCCTAAGGTTGCCTATCTTGAAATTCAGACGCGTATCCGAACCATCCAGGATGATCACTGTGGCTTTTTCGGAAAAATTCAAATTTCCTATCCTCTGAAGTAGGCCTCCAGCATCATAGTTACCTGGAAGCAATTCCCCGAGGAATTTCCCTCCCTGAAGAAAAATGGCTTTAGTTCCTTGCTCAACCGTAATATGTTTCCTGAACGTGCCTTTTATGTCCTCAAGTTCAAACCGTCGTGCAAAATCCTGCGGCTTCCTTGACCACATTTTTATAGATTCGTCCATTGTCGGAGCGGGAGTTGCCCGGCTTCGTAAATCTCCGGGAACTTGTTTTATCGCTGAACCGCATTCCAGACAGAATTTATCCGCGGGTCCTATCTTTGCGCCGCATCCGCTGCAGACCGCACCTGAAAGATTTGAACCGCATGCTGAACAGAATTTGTCGTTCTTATCATTTTCAGCTCCGCATTTGCTGCAATTTATTTTACCAAATCCGAACATATTTTCACCTCGTCAATAATATTATATCCTTCGCACCTTCGCTTTTATCTATTATTTCAGCACTCTTTGAATCCGCGATCTTATGAAATGCCGATATTACTATCTTCCTCGGGACTTTATATTTCTCCATGACCTTATCTGCCCTGAACTGGATTTCTCCGCCATTAATATCGTTTCGCAATTTTTCAACGATCTCATTAACTTCATCATCCAATGAGAGCGGCGCAAACCACTCAGTAGTATTCATCGTTTTTTCATCGTTCCTGTTGAAATACATCTTTTTTTCCGCAAGGTCAATGAGATAGATGCTTGTATTGGCATCATTTATTGTCTCTATATTGCTTTTTATTTCATCGTTCCAGCCCGTGGGGCAGGCTAAAGCCAGTACATTGTATGACCCCATGTTATCTTTTGAATTGATGAATTTCTTGACCTGTTCAGTGACTTCCATCCCCTTCTTTTTATAGATGTATCCTTCGATGTCCATCGGGGCTGAAAAAATTATGTCAAAATAGACATCATCATGGCTCTTGATCATCCCTTTACGGGTTTTTGCCACTATCTCGTTCTCCATCAATGTTATTTTCCAGTCCTTTTCATTATAGGAATTCCTGGTGATAGGGCTTATTACGCCTCTTGCAGCCAGTCTTGACCGGATAAGGCTGAAATATTTAGTTTTATAAACTCAACTTCTTCATTGGTCAGCAATTTTTCACGAATGGTCTCCTGGTTTTCGTTCAAAATGTTATCGATCGCCTGTCGCGTATTTTCCAGATGGTTGATTTTTTCAGTTACCATCTGATCCAGATTGGATATATTCTGGATCTCCTGTGACAGGTTTTCCTTTTGCTGGGAGCTGACCTCGTTCTTCTTCTTTTCAAGTTCTTCAAGCTGTGCCTTTATCTGCGCCTGCTGCTCCTTAAGTTCCTGTTTTTCCTTTTCTGCCCGGTTCCTGCTATCTTTCCATCTGGAGATAATTGAACTTATCCCGCTTTTGGCGCTGTCAACTTTCCTGCCAAGGCTTTCCCTGATCACCTTGCCATAACTTTCTTCTTCAACCTGTTCTTTCAGGTCATCTGTTTCTTTGATCCTGGCATCCAGATCCTTATTTATTAACTGGACTTTCTTCGCAACGCCTCTTGCCTGCGAAAGGACATCCCCCATTTCTCCTTCATCCCTGAAAAACAAAGGTTTTTTTTCCATAGTCCATCTCCTATGCGAGATTCATAAGGTAATCGTTCCTGTCAGAGAACAGGTTCCTTATCCTGTCTACGCTTCTTTTCATGTTCCTTATCTGCTGGACTATGTCAGAGGTCTTTCCTGCAAGCACATTATCATATACTATGCTGGAGGCTTCTGTTATGACCACCAGTTCGTCCAGCAGCTTTGCGTCAAACTCTATCATTCGTATGATATTCCTGTTATCCACGCCGTCCTGAGTGAACAGGGGCGACATGCCGTAGCCTGCATGTTCTATCTCTTTCCTTACCTGGTCGATAGCGTTCAGCGTGTCTTTGATATGATCCACTATTTCCCTTTTTTCATCTTTATAAGCAAGATCGCTGACCTCTACCAGTGTCTTATATGATTTTTCAAGTTCACGGGACAGTTTGTTCCTGACCGCCTGATCTGTGTTCAGCCTGTTCTTCTTTGCCCGATAATCATATCCCGGTATTACTGCTCCAAGGATCTTTTCAGCAGCAGGTTCAACTGCATTTTTTACCTTTGTCCATAGACCATGACCTTTCAAAGTTTCGATTTTATCCATGATACACCCTTTAACCATTTTATTTTAATTTTATATATTGGTTATCTGTATATAATGGTTATTACCTTGAAACCTGAACG
>JBGOYM010000220.1:0-3329 GCA_041479675.1 Candidatus Methanoperedens sp. | reverse complement strand
CCTTTTTTTATGTACAAAGATATCGGCTGTATAGTCATAGCCCCTGCTAAGCATGCTCTGGAAGGTTCTTTCCCCCTGTTCATATGATCGGATGAAAAGGGAACTGATAGAATATCCGATTTGTTCCAGGATCCATTTCCTCGGTACACTCTTATTCCAGATATCAAAACATCTGGATGTCTGAGCTCTACGCAGCCGGTTCAGGATCCCCCAAAAGACGAAGAGATAGCGTATCATCATCGTAAGAAGTAGAGCGAACTCTCTTGGAAGCTTCAGTCTCCTGGCAGATTCTACCATCTCTGTCATGGGTGAGGTAGATGAGAACAAGATCACAGTTGTTACCGCTACAGAGAATTTTGCAAATAACAGAGCTCCGAAAAGCAATCCTTCCTCAGTCCATGGCAGGCCTATAAGGGGAAGTTCGTGTATTGTGAACTCTTTAATAAATCCCTGAGGAAAGAAAGGCTGCATAATTGCAATACCAAGACCAAATGGTGTGAGCATTACATAACGCAAGGCAACGTAAAAAAGATTCAATCTGGCAATAAGGATCAAAAGTATCAGGTACATTTCGAGGCCTGCAAGCTTCCATAGAGCAAAAGTGCTAAATTTCGGAAGACTTACAATATAAATTATTATAGCAATCAGGAAAAGCAGCTTGATCCTTCCATCAAGCCTGTGAATGGGAGTATTCTTATAGGTTTCCCGTTCTATGTCTGTAAGAGATATCCCATGCATTGTTCCTGCATCACCCGTAAAAGTTCTTTTCTTGCGCCTTCCACAGTGAACCGAGTTTTGACAGGAATGCCATCCTCCTGCAAACCCTGAAGAAGCCTTGTAACAATTGGCAGATGAAGATGTGATTCCCTTAATAGATCAGGATCTGAGAATATCTCGGTTGGAGTTGCATCAGCTATTTTCTTTCCGTGAGACAGGACAGCGACCCTATCAGAAAAAACCGGCACTACATCAACATCATGGGTTGCGATCACAAGGGTTATCCCCAGCTTCTTATTTAAATTATATATCAGACGAAGGATACGCTGTTTTCCTTCTGGATCAAGACCTGCTGTGGGTTCATCAAGGACCATCACTTCAGGCTCCATGGCCAGGACTCCTGCAATGGCAACGAGTTTTTTTTCACCCCCGCTTAAATGATGGGGAGCTCGCTCCTCGATCCCATTGAGTCCCACATTATTAAGCGCAGTTTCAACCCTTTGCTCCACAACATCCGGCCGCAATCCAAGATTGGTGGGGCCAAAAGCTACATCCAGGCGGACGGTGGGAAGAAATACCTGATCATCAGGATTTTGATAGACAATACCCACAGTACGCCGGACATCCTTCATGTTCTTTTTGCTAATGGGTTCACCTTTTACCAATACCTCTCCTTTCTGTGGCAGAAGTATCCCATTCAGGTGTTTGATAAGGGTTGACTTACCTGAACCGTTGGCACCGAGAAGAGTGAGCCTCTCACCTTTTTCAATTTGCAGGTTTACTCTATCTAAAGCTAATGTTTTGATGCTGTGGTATGAGTATACAAGGTTTCGAACATCTATAATACTCATTAAGTTCAGGACTGTCTTGATTCTTTTTTCTTCTTCAATATTGAACTCACACCAAGCCCTAACACAAGCAAGATGACTGTCCCTATCAATATAGAGAGTACTTCCCCGGCTTTATCCATCCCTTCGATACTGTAATCCGGGAATGGCGGCTCATATCCGACCTGGTCTTGTTCTCCAATTATTTCCTCGGCTTTTTCTTCCGATCCACCACCAACAAGAGTAATGAGGTTCTTGTCGAGACCATCGGGATTGGGAGAAGCAAGGAATGGAGCAAGTATTGATAAAAGAATTGCTATTGCTGCCCCTGCCAGGATGAACTTTGTGTTCTCCGGGGTCATGCCGGCACCCCCACCTTGGAACTTGTGGCAACAAGATCAGGCCTTGTTTTCATAACAGACGTCACGACAATGGCAGTAATTAATCCTTCTCCGATAACTCCGATGACTGCATGGTAAATCCCCATCCATGTCATTGCCGGAATGAGAGGGAAGGTACCTGCTATTGCCAGCTCGATCGCAACTGCTTCTGCACCCATAACAATTCCTACCCAACCACCTATGAAGGAGGCTTTCCCCATACCAAGAGAGCCTTTGATCATCCTGAAGGTGTAATATCCCGTAAAGCTTGCTATGACTCCCATGTCCAGAATGTTTGCGCCCATAACCGATATCCCGCCATCTCCGAAGAGAAAACCCTGTACAATAAGCACAAGTGCCAGTATCAATATCCCTGCAAAAGGGCTTCCAAGGATTATCGCTGCCAGGACGCTGCCAAGCATATGTCCACTGGTTCCCCATGGTATGGGAATATTCATAGCCTGGATGGCAAAGATTCCTGCTGCAAGAGCAGCAAATATTGGGACCTTTGCTTCATCCATTTCTTTTCTTGCCCATCTTAATGATAAGCCAATGAATAACAACGCTGCGATCCAATAGAATACAGCCTGTTCAAGGGGTATCTGTCCATCTCCAATATGCATGTTTTTTACCTCCTAATACAATATTTCGCAATATTTCCATTATATTTATTATATTGTATCATAATTTTATAATATGATACAACTTTAGTGCTACGAAAATTTGATATTTGTAGCAAAAGCCAAATAATCATTAAGGTTTAAATAACTTGCGGTAATTGAAAACATTTCTGGAAACAAAACGAAAAACAAGTTTGGGGTATATCCAAAAATTATTTATCCTATATGCAGCATATTTCATCCTATGAGAGACATTGATGGTTTAGAATTAAGCCCGAAAAAAAGCGAATATCTGAAGTACATACTGGAAAAGGGTGGTATCGTTCATACCACTGATATTTCGCAGCATTTTAACCTTGATCCTTCGACTATAACTAAGACCATCCAGGAGATGTCATCAACCGACCTTATCGAGCATATTCCGTACAGGGGAGTCCGATTGACGCCAAGGGGCAGGGAGTTTGCCGAATTCTTAGTCAGGCGGCACAGGATCATAGAATTAATGCTCTCGCATTATGGGCTTACAGCGCATGAAGCTTGCGACGGGGCTTTGAAATTCGAAGGGCTCATATCTAAGGATGTGGTTGATAAGATATGCAATTCACTTGGGCATCCGAACATGGGTATCTGTGGCAGGATCAAGCATGATACGTGCTGCTGCTGTCCTGAAGATAATCAATGGGGTATTACCGGATGAACGAACTATCTCCCCACATACCAGACCTTGACCTTATCACATTATACAGTGAAAAGGGGACCACGTTATTCTCCAGGATAAGCCCCTG
>JBGOYM010000219.1:0-3366 GCA_041479675.1 Candidatus Methanoperedens sp. | reverse complement strand
AGTTTCTTTGTGAACCTTATGTTCAGTTCGCCCAGTATGCCGCTCAGGACGAGCCTGTCTATCGCAGAAGCAAGCCACGGAGGATCTGGGGGCATGATGTCTATTATTTCTATCTCCATGACTTCGTGAAGACTTGGTTCATGCACGAAAGTGATATGCCTGTCCATACCTTCAAAAATTACTGTGTTCACGCTCCTTCTGCACAGGGGAATGGCGGATTCTATAAGCCTTGTCCTGTCATGCGCATCAAGTTTTTCATTGAATTTTTTGATCTGGTTCCCTTTTGCTATCAATTCGAGTGAGACAAGCTTCCTTAGTAACCCATCCCCCTCGCTTTTTGCTTTATATATGGAATAACCTGACGGCAGGTCAGCAATAAGGTATTCCGTTGAAAAATATATGGGGCATCCTCTCCTCTCAATAGGGTCTGTCCTCGTAACTCCGACAATTTTGTAATCCACAGGGAATATCACTGCAGCACCTTCTTTTTCCGGTGTTCCACAAGCCCACCTTCTGCCAGTATCTCTCGCAGGAAATCGGGGAGTTTCGTACCCGCGTATGACCTGTCTTTAGCTTTCACAATGCCATTCTCAAGGTCTATATCGATGATGTCGCCCTCCTGGCATTCTACCGCCGCTTCGATGATGGGCAGTCCCACGTTGATGGCGTTCCTGAAAAATATCCTGGCGAAAGATTCTGCCACGATGCACGCAACACCTGCATGCTTTAATGCAAGGGGTGCCTGTTCCCTTGATGAGCCGCAGCCGAAGTTCTTTCCTGCAACGACGATGTCTCCTTTTTTCACCTTTTTCGGGAATTCCGGGTCTATCCCCTCCATGACATGGGATGCAAATACGGTCATGTCAGTGGTGCGCAGGTATTTTCCAGGAATGATGACGTCAGTATCTATATTATCTTTGAATTTCCAGACCCGTCCTGATATTTTGGTTATGTTCTTATTCATCACTTATTGTAAGTTATACATCAAATTATTTAACATTACCCGGAAACAATACAATTAAATGAAAAAGGACCAATCAAATAAAAGAGGCATATCCATGAGGACGAAAGTGATAATAATGGGCGCGGCAGGACGCGACTTCCATAATTTCAATGTTTTTTTCAGGGATAACGAAGATTACGAGGTCGCGGCTTTCACAGCTGCACAGATACCAGGCATCGCAGGACGCTGTTACCCGAAGGAACTGGCAGGGGGGCTATATAAGAAAGGCATCCCGATATATCCTGAAGAAGAACTCGCCAGGTTGATAAAAGAAAAACATATTGAGCAGGTAATCCTTGCTTATTCTGACCTCTCTCATGAGACCGTGATGCAGAAAGCCTCACTGGTTTTAGCTTCTGGTGCTGATTTCAGGTTGATGGGGACTGAAAGTACCATGCTGCGGTCAATGAAACCCATGATATCGGTTTGTGCGGTTAGGACTGGCGCAGGTAAGAGCCCCACCTCGCAAAAACTGCTTGACATATTGAAAAGAAAAGGGTACAAGGTCGTGGTGGTGCGACATCCTATGCCGTATGGAGATTTAAGGAAGCAGGAATGCCAGCGTTTTGCCTCGATGGAAGATTGCATAAAGCAAGAATGCACCATTGAAGAAAGAGAAGAATACGAGCAGTATATCTGTTGCGGCAGTGTGGTCTACAGCGGGGTTGACTATAAGAAGATCCTTGATAGCGCAGAAAAGGAAGCGGATATTATCATCTGGGACGGGGGGAACAATGATATTCCGTTCTATAAGCCTGACCTCCATATCGTTATCGCAGATCCTCACAGAGCAGGACATGAACTGACGTATTATCCCGGAGAAGTAAACGTGCTTCTCGCAGACGTGGTTATAGTGAACAAGGTTGACTCTGCCAGAAAGGAGGATGTAGAGAAGGTTATTAAGAACGTCAGGTCAGTCAATAAGAAGTCAATTATCCTGAAAGCCAATTCCGTGATAACTGTGGACAGACCCGAATTGATAAAAGGAAAGCGCGTCCTTGCTGTAGAGGACGGGCCCACGCTCACCCACGGTGGCATGGCTTTTGGCGCCGGTGTCATCGCAGCGAAAAAATTCGGTGCTAAAGAAGTGGTTGACCCTCGCTCGCATGCCGTCGGCTCGATATTAAAATTGTATGAGGATTTTCCTCATCTTGGCGCTGTGCTTCCTGCCATGGGATACAGCCCTGCCCAGACGAAAGAACTAAAAGTGACCATAAACGCTGTTGATTGCGATACTGTCATCGCTGGTACGCCAATTGATCTTGGCAGCCTGCTTTCCCTCAACAAACCTGTGGTGAGGGCAAAGTACAGGATCGAGGAAGTAGATGTCAGGCTGGATGATGTGGTAGAGGACTGGCTTGAGAAGAAAAAAGCCAAAAAAGAGTTGAAAAAATGATGTATTTCGAGATAAATTATTAAGCATAGAGACTATCCTGAGGGGTTATTATGAATACTAATGATTTGAAATTTGAGAACGGTCTTGTTACAGCCATTGCCCAGGACTACAAAACAGGCGAGGTGCTAATGGTGGCGTTCATGGATAAAGAAGCCCTGAAAAGGACCATCGAGACAAAAAGAGGATACTACTGGAGCCGAAGCAGGCGCAAGCTCTGGAAAAAGGGGGAAAGTTCAGGTCATGAGCAGATAATCCACGATATACTGATCGACTGCGATGCAGATGCAATACTGCTCAAGGTGGAACAGATCGGAGGAGCATGCCATACAGGCTACAGGTCGTGTTTCTACAGGACGATCGAGGGCAAAGTGGTGGGCGAAAAGCTATTTGAGCCCGAAGATGTATATAAGACTTAATGAAAATATTAAAGTGATTCTTTTATCCATGCAAGATACCTGCCTGCGATCCGCTCTCCCTTAAACCCGTTCTTCTTTGCGAGCTTTTCGATAGCAGAGTAAATGCCGCTGCTGTACTGCGCCGCCTTCTTTTCTTTCATGGCAAGCTCTTCAGGCAGCAGCTTCCCGGCAGCCAGGCGCAGAATGTATTTGCGTACGCTATTATGAACCTTTAGCTCAGGCGCGATCCTCAATGCAAGTTCAACCACTTCCCTGTCAAGGTAAGGGACGCGAAGTTCCACAGCATTTGCCATGCTTGCAGCATCGTCACGCTCAAGATTGTTCTTAGCGATATTATCAAGGTCGCAAAAAAGTGCATTCTCAAGCTCATCAGGTCCAGGTGATTCATATTTCTTATATCCAGCGAACAGCTCATCGGCGCCCTGCCCTGAGAGCATGACGCGAATGCCATCATCATGCGCGTTTTTTGACGCAAAGAAAAGAGGCATGGCAATGCTCACCTTCTGCGGCTTGGCGGATTCGATCGCTCTTATAACATCAGGGAGCGCTGT
>JBGOYM010000218.1:0-3393 GCA_041479675.1 Candidatus Methanoperedens sp. | reverse complement strand
AGTTTTCTCCGACACAGTGGGTTACATCGTATACATTAACTCCTGAAAAGAAATCGTACAATCCTGCAAACCCTTTGTTATCAGTATAGTTAGCGGCTTCTTTCAGAACACCACTGGCATCCATTGCTTCCATAGTGGGGTACACGCCCACATTTCCATCCTTGCTCCAAACCCAATAGATATATAATCTCGCGAGTTCTACTTTTCCGCCTGGAGGAAGACTGAAGCTGACAGTGTATGTTTCATTGTAATTTATTACGCCGCTGTATCTGCTATCTCCCAGTGAAAAAAATATCTTGCCGTCAACTTTATCGTGAAATACTGTATTAGGCGGTTTATCTCCTGCGTATGAAGCTGATGCGTTAGATACAAGGATGCATAAAGCAAGCGCTATCCTAAAAAGTGTACGTGATCTCATCTGCATTATTGTCCTCCCTCGACTCTCTAACATTGTTTTTCTCATCCACGACCACACGTATGATATGGTCTCCTCTCCCCACTGCTATGGAAAGTTTTTCTATGGTAGATGTGCCCCCTTCCAGCGCAGTAATATGCTTTGTTGTACTTCTCTCCAAGTCCACATATAGAGTAATATCGAAATTCTGTGCAGCAGCTTCGCCGTTATTCATGATATCGACCGGGATTGAAAAGCTGAGCACGTTTTCCTGAGGCTTTTCATTATTAACACATCCGCTAAAAGATAGAGCAAGGATTATTAAAACTGCAAAAAAGGCTTTCCATCTTTTTCTGGCAATAAACATTGGCAGTACAAGTACTCCAAGAATCATGCCTGCCTTTTTTACATCAGATGCGTTATTATTTGCCTCTGGCGTCAAGATCTTAACAGATAGATCAGGCTTGCTCTTGACATAAATTTTCATTATATCTATATTGTTGGTCTCATTAGACTCCAGTACAATGTTTTCAGTATCGACTTTTGCGGATATGGTGTGCATTCCATGGGTGGCATTCCATCGGCAATCAAATGTTTTGATTCCGCTGGCATCCATGCGAACAGTATCTGAACAAATTTCTATGTCATCATTAAATATTTTTAACTTGTAGTCTTTTTCATATAATCCGCCATAGTTTTTAAGCAGCAAAGTGACGGTATTCTCTCCTTCCACAAAGTTTTTGCTTTCTATATTTACTCCCAGATCAGGCTCTGGATTCTTCGCAATATTATGCTGCACATCCAGCATGGCTAAAACCGGATGAAGATAGTCCTCCGCTTCTTCATTACCCTCGTCATCCTTTGCTATTTTTCCATCTCCGTTCATATCCTTTCCCCTGAGGAAAAGCACACTGTTCTCCTGCTTAATGTATTTTGCAACATCAAATGACCTGAAATCAAAATATGGTGTTCTGCCATCTCCGCCATTGGCTATGTCATCAGTGCCAATACTATAATTATTGAACTCAAGATAGTCTGGCAGACCTGGAGTCCCTGTCAGGTATATCACAGTAAGGTTTGCACTTTTAATATTGCTTGCATCCATCAAGCCTGAGAAGCTCACCGAAGCATAATCATTTGCTGTGGGCAGAGTGCCAGACCAGCCCTGACCATGCAGGTTAACATTTCCATCGCTGAGCCAGTAGGTAATCTCTGGCTTACTGCCATCTTCATAGATTGCTGTAAGCACAATGCCATATACCCTGCCGTCAAGCTTATTTCCAAGCTCGCCCCTGCTTGTATTTGCTGTTGCTGTGTTGAGTCCATAGGTTACCCTGTCTGTTACATCATAGTATACCCAGTAAACTCCATGACCAGCACAGTAAACATTGGAATTTTCATCATTCTTGCCGAGAAGAAGTGTTCTGCCCAGGTCATTGCCATTGAAGTTCATCTGCACCCAGCCTTCGTAGTTCTCCGTACCTCCCCACACTCCCACGTATAACCTTGCCCATTTAATACCACCTGGGAGATCAAACGTATGGGCATAAGGAGTAAATTTAAGTCCGTAACCCCCGTCAATGTATACACCGCCCTTAAGAGTGCCGTGAGCTGCTATATTAAGCTTGTCTGGATAAGGGACCCCCTCAAAAGAATACATTGCCTCTGCTGTCTGGGATAACAGCAATATAATTACTAAAACAACTGTATTTTTTATCAATCTACTTACCTCCAAGCCCGGGTGCTGTACCACCGTATCCAGCAAAGCTGAGATATAACCCTGTTCCCAAAAACAAGAGCGTATAGCTCAATAGAACATAGTCTGGAAATTTTAATTTTAACTCTCTAATACTTGTCCTGTTTTTGGTTGCACGAAACGCCCTTGCATCTGCTGCAATGGCAATCTGCCTCCCGGTTCTAAGAACATTGATAATCAAAGGGAACAGAAGATATTTCATTGCTTTTATTTTATTAGTTATCCCCTTCATTGCAAGACCCCGCGCCTGCATGGCATTAATAGTAATGAGACTTTCCTCGATCATGGAAGGGGCAAAACCTGCTGCTGAAGATACCATGAAGGCTATCTCGCCGGGAAAACCTACCCATCTTTTCCCAACGCGAATAAAGCGCACGAGGCCTGTTATAAGCTCGCTGGGATGGGTGCTGGCTACCAGTACCATGGCAGCGCTTACTGATGCCATGAACCTGAGGGACTGGATGAGACCATATACAACCCCTTCTTTATATATGTGGATGCCTCCGGTGATATAACCCAGAACCGGAAAGTCTGCCGGGATTATGGTAAATGTGGGCGTCTCGCCCCAGTAGTAGAATATGGACTGGGAGAACATGAATCCAAAAACCATGGTACATAGAACGAATACAAAAGAATTTACTTTCTCTCGAGAGGGATGGAGGAGTACCCAGAAGGGAAGGGTGGACAGGAAGATCACAAGAAGCATCCATGGAACGCCTGCTGTGATCGTCAGCACCGAGATGCAAAATACCCATACAAGCTTGACCCTCGGGTCAATTCTATGGATTACTGTTTCTTTCTGTTCGTAACGAAATATCCCACGCATGATGCCTCTGTTGCTACTATATTTCAAATGAGTGTTATCTTCAATATAACTATAGATTATTTATACTTAATTGATGTTAATTGGTTTATTTTAAATAGTACGTTTTACCACAATAACCATGATAAAAATAGAAAACTTGACCTACTACTACCCAAATGCAACCACACCTGCCCTCGATAACATAAACCTTGAAATCCGGGATGGCGAGTTCATACTCCTGGTAGGGCCAAGCGGTTGCGGAAAATCAACTCTGGTACAGTGCCTCAACGGCATAATACCTAAAGTGACAGGAGGCGATCTGCGAGGAAAAATACGGATAGGTGAAAAGGATATCAGCAGTTGTAAGGTCCACCAGTTATCCAGGCATGTGGGAATGGTGTTTCAAAATCCCAATGCCCAGCTCTTCGGGCTGACCGT
>JBGOYM010000217.1:0-3418 GCA_041479675.1 Candidatus Methanoperedens sp. | reverse complement strand
GACAAAATTTTATCTTTTGGCATTGATTTTTTTTGTGAATATGTGGATTCCAGATGGTTTTGCGAATGACTTAAGTATTAATGTAACAAAGTCAAGTTAATCTTAATTATTAATTTGTTGATTTTTTCATTGCCCCATTTTGGTATATGAGCTAATGCTATCCAATATGGAATTTCTGTTTTATCTATCATTGGATATCTCCTCCAACTGTTTTAGCAATTACTAATCATATTTTTTCAGTCTCCCGTCCTTGACTTCATTTATAATTTTTTGGTCAATTAAATCTGCTATTATTACTTCTATCTGTTTTTTTCTCAAATTAGTTTTTCTTATAAGCTGATGTTGCCCCAACCGTTCTTGTTTTAAAGCGTCGATTACTTTTTGGTATTTTTCTATTGATGGTCTGCTGCTTTCAATAAATGCTATAGGAAGATCAATGTCTTTAGGATTATAAAATAAAATTATTTGGGTAGTTTGGCCATCTCTTCCTGCCCTGCCAATTTCTTGATAATAATGAATGAGTGATTCTGGAATCTGAGTATGAATTATAAAATGAATATCTGGTTTGTCAATACCCATTCCAAGGGCGTTTGTGGATACAACACACTTCCAGCGATTTTTCAGTAGACCTTCTTCTATTTCTTTTCTTGATTCAGAATCTAAGCCAGCGTTATAGCCAATGGCTGAAATACCAATATATTCAAACCATTTAGAATAAATCTCCGTGTTTACTCTTGTACCAGTGTAAACAAGTCCATTTCTTGAAATACCGCTTATGTTGGCTCCAAGCCATGCTAATTTCTCATCTTCTGAGTTGACTTTAATAACTTTTAAATGAAAATTATTTCTCATTAGGTTACCACGAACGGCAATCGTACTTCCACCCATTTGCCTAATAATGTCCTCTTCAACCCTTTTTGTTGCAGTAGCAGTTGTGGCAAGTACAGGGAAATTGGAAGGCAAAAGTTGAACGAGATTGATGATCCTTCTGAAAGATGGTCTGAAATCATGCCCCCAGACTGAAATGCAATGTGCTTCGTCAATCCCCACCATTGCCAATTTCATATGTCTTGTTGCTTCAATCCATTCGCTATTTTCTTGTCTTTCAGGGGCAATGTAAAGTATTTTTATTTTACCCTGTTTTGCTTCTTCCATTATTTGTTCGTTGTCCTCATGTGTTTGTTCGCTGTTTATGCATTTGGCCAAAATTCCTAATGCAGTCAATTTTTTCACTTGATCTCTCATTAAAGCAATTAAAGGAGAGAAAATTACAGTTGTTCCCTCAAATTGTGTAGCAGGAAATTGATAACAAAGCGATTTTCCAAAGCCCGTTTTTTCAATAAAAAGTACTTTCTGTCCTTCAAGGATTTTCTCAATAATACTCCACTGAGCATCATTGAATTTATCAAAGCCAAATAATTTTTTAAGTTTAACTTCTGCTTCGTTTCTATTCATTTTGATGCCCACATCACCTTTTTTTTGCCTATTTAATTATAAAAAAATAAAAATGGGGCACAGCCCTACCGTGCCCTCACCGACTCCAGCGCCTGCTGCACCATTGTCCTGTAGCTCTCCATATCAGTTGAGTAATGCTCCCTCGCCTTAACAGCATCAGGCTCATTACCCTTCAATCTCTCAAGCCTCGCCATGGTGTGCTTCGCGCAGTCCACGACCCACCTGTCCCGCGTCGCAGCATCCACTATCTGCATGGACTCTGCCCTGATGGAGGTAAGGACGTTCCCTTCTTTCGTTGTGTATGTCGTGGGCTTCCCTATCACAGCGATGAACTCTGGCGGCGTGGTCTTTGCAAGCACCTGCGCAGCTTCTGGCTGGTACTGCCCTGCGTTCACGAAGAACGCGCCCGTGGGGTCCACGATGCGCCCGCGCCAGAACTCTGCGTCAGTGCCCACATCTTCCTTCTCGGTCAGCGTTCCCACGATGAAGACGCGGTTGCACTTTGCGCCAGTCGGGGTGATGAGATACGAGGGAGAGTACTGATCCTGCCCTTCTTTTGCCTGTAAGTTAGATTCCCTGAACTCTGCTGCGAATATGCGGTGCGCTACTTCGCGTGCGAATCCTGATCCGTTCCCTGATCCGGTTACTGATCCATTTTCAACCATGTTACGCCTCCTGCACCACTGGCGCCGCGCTTCCGAGCAGCCTTATTATCTCTTCATCGATCGGCTTTGTGTCCTGATGTATCGTGTTCACAAGTATGAACCTGTCAAGCTTGGCTCCCGATACGGTGAAATACCTGCCCACGATCTTGCTCTTTATCGCGTCAAGCACAACTGCCTGGTCAAGCGCCTCGGTCGCCATGTCTTTGGCTTGTTCAAGCGTAATTCCGACCAGCGCCTCGGTGATCTCCCTGTTCAGGAGGATGTCCTGTACCTTTTCACCGTCGTCAAGGACTGCTTTCACACGGAGATCGTAGATGCCTTCCACCTTCCCGTGCTCTCCGCATGCGCCCTTCACAAGCGCACGGTTGCATTCTGGACAACGCTTTATAAGACCTGAGCCGCTCTGGATGTCCACGATGGCGCCGCTGTATTCAACAAGCGACCTGCCCACTTCTATGTCCTCGTTTATCGGTATTATCTCACTTGTCTTATTCAGCTTGACGCTGAACTGTCCCTGCCACTCTGATGTTATTGCGTTCCTGAACAGGTAGCTCTTGCCTTCTTCCACCTGCGGAAGCTCAGCTTTTGCCCACTTGGTGAACTTTATCGTTCCTGACTCATCGCCCAGAAGTCCGACCTGTGACACGGATTCATGGTTTGTCTCCCACAATTGCACGACCTTGGCGCGCAGAGTTACCCACTTGCCGTCCTCTTTGATATCTGATGCCGTAACCCTGGGGGTTTCAACCTTGATATCATCTTCTATGGGAACTATTTCGCTTGTCTTATTCAGCTTGACGCTGAACTGCCCCTGCCATTCCGAAGTGGTGATGTTCTTGAACAGGTAGCTCTTTCCTTCCTCCACCTGCGGCAGACCCGCTTTCGTCCATTTTGTGAATTTTATCGTTCCTGATTCGTCGCCCAGCAATCCGACCTGAGACACGGATTCATGGTTTGTCTCCCACAACTGCACGACCTTACCGCGAAGTGTTACCCACTTGCCATCTTCTTTTATCTCTGATGCTTTCACCTGCGGTGTTTCACGCTTCTCGAAAAATTCAGTTCTCGGGATATTGTGCTGTTTCAGAAAATAGTTGATGACGTTCCTGCGTGCTTCCTCAGGAGGCACCTTGAACTTATTGATCAACTGGTCCAACCGCGTTTCGATTTCGTCTGGCTGTACTTTTATGCCCATTTCTGAAAAACGGGCTTCTATCTTTGTTGCTATGTCACTCATATTTTTCCTCAAGCCTCTTGTTTGATCTGTTAGTTGAGAGGCAATAACACCGTTTCACCTG